>JAFAHS010000210.1 GCA_019237115.1 Deltaproteobacteria bacterium | reverse complement strand
AGCAGCATCAACCATCACCGCCATCTACGCACCGGGTGGAACTGCCGAGCAGGACGATGGCAACGGCAAATGAAAGCGAAACAGAAAGAAAATGCCTGAAAGAAGTGTTTTTGTCGCGTGTGGAAAACGTGGTTGCCGCCTAAATTTCAATTCCAAATCGCCATCCGGACGAGCTCTGCGTCCGTGCACTTCAGCGCTCGTTCGGCGAGGGTTTCGGCCTCGCGGCTGTCGAGCGTTCGGATGCGTTGCCGCACCCACGCGCTGGCAGCCGGGCTCATGCTGAGTTGCCGGATCCCGAGGCCGATCAGCAAACCGGCCACGGCCGGGTTCGCCGCCGCTTCTCCGCACACCGAGATCGCCTTTCCCGCCTTTTCACCCGCCTCGGCCACAAGCTTGATGGCTCTGAGAACGGCGGGATGGAGGACGGTGTGGTGCTCGATCACATCGAACGCGTTGCGATCCGCCGCAAGAATGAACTGCGTCAAGTCGTTCGTTCCGATGCTCGCGAAGTCCGCAACATCCAGGATGTCGTGGATCGTCAGCACTGCGGCGGGCGTCTCGATCATCGCGCCGATCTTCGGCCGCTCTCGCAAGTGTTCGTCCCGCGCAAGCTTTTCGATGATTGAGCGCGCGGCGCCGAAATCGGCCGCGCCCAGCACCATGGGCAGCAAGATGCGCACCTCGCGATGCGAAGCCGCGACGGCCAGAATCGCCTGGATCTGCGTCTCGAACAAGGTTCGTCCTTCCGTCAGCGAGAATCGCAATCCCCGGAGTCCAAGCATCGGGTTTTCCTCGCGATGGGAATCGAGAAAGCGCGGAAACTTGTCGCCGCCCAGGTCCAGCGTCCGAATGACCAGGGGTCGGCCGTCCAGCCGCCTGGCGGCGTCCTCGTAGGCGGCCCGGTGCTTCTCGAACGAGGGCGCGTCCGGTTCATTCAGGAACAGATACTCTGTGCGAAAGAGACCTACTCCGTCGAGGCGGTGGTCGACGGCGTCCTGCGCCTCCGTACCGCGGGCGATGTTTGCGTACAGCCCGACCGTCGCACCGTCCAGCGTTTCGGCGACCAGGCCTTCGTCCGCTTCTGCGGCGGCTTGCCCCTGATCGTAGCGTTGCACTTTCGAGGAGAAGCGCTCGGCTTCGTCCGTCGGCGGATCGACCGTAACCACGCCCGAGCCGCCATCGACGAGCAGCTCGGCCCCGGGTGAGATAACGCTGGTTGCGTCGGCGACACCGGTGATTGCGGGGATTGCCAACGCTCGCGCCAGTATGGCCGCGTGACCGGTCGCACCGCCGCGCTCGGTCACTATCCCGGCCAGGTGAGCGCGATCGATCTCCATCAGGTCGAGCGGAAAGAGCTCCCGCGCAACCAGGATCGAGTCTGCCGGCAGATATGCGTGCGGCCGGCGTTCGTCATCCGACAGATGCCGAAGAACGCGGTGACCAAGGTCTCGAACGTCGGCCGCCCGTTCCCGCAGGTACTCGTTGTCAGCTGATTCGAGCGAATCGGCGATGTCCTTGACGGTGGTTTCGACCGCCCATTCGGCATTGACTTGCTGCTGGTCGATGTGCGCGCAAATCCGTTCGCGGAACTGCTCATCACTCAGCAGAGCGCGATGCGCATCAAAGATCTCCGCTTCCGGCCGGCCCAGTTCAGCTTGTACGCGCTCCTGCAGGCGCGCCAAGTCTTCGGCGCCACTCTGAAGCGCGGATTCGAGGCGCCGGCGCTCTTCTGCGGTCACCGTCGCAGCGACCCGGTAGTGCGGAACCGCCATCCGATCCCCGCCGATGATGTACGCACGCCCCCGGGTTAAGCCGGGTGATACAGGCCGCCCTCGCAGTTCCAGCATCTTTCTGGGCTCGTCACCCGCAACCACTCGGTGATGTGACGGGCGGATGTCCATGGGATTACCTCCTTCGGTCTGGGCTCGCCTCCACAGAAGGCAATGCGCTATCGCGTATCGCGCGTGCGCTCTGCGATTTATGTTTGGTGAAACGGTTTTCAAGCGACGCGCCTTACCAAAAATTTGGGACTCTTCTGGAGCTGATTTCGAAGCTTCGCCTGCTTGAACTCGAAACGGGCACCCCAATATCTCGCCGCAAGTTGGGGTGGCGGCCAAGCCGAGGCGAGTCGACCCTTCTCGCTGCGGCGCGACAAACCACCGCAACAGGGACCCACTCATTTGAAGGGAGGTGCGGAAATGTTCGGCAGTCTGACCAACTTCGAGAGCCTGTTCGACGAGCTCCGACGCATGGAGCAGGACATGGATGAGTTGTTTGGCCGCTGGGCGGCACCGGCGGGAATCCGTTCGGTGTCACGCGGCACTTTTCCGCCGACCAATGTCGGCGCGACTGAAAATACGGTGGACGTTTACCTGTTCGCCCCAGGGCTCGATCCGAAGGGCATTGACATATCCGTGCAGCAGAACTTGCTGCTCGTGTCTGGCGAGCGGCGCCTGACGATTAACGACAAGGCCACCTATTACCGGCAGGAGCGTTTCGGCGGCGAGTTTCGCCGCGTAATCACGCTGCCGGAAGACGTCGATGCAAATCGCGTCGAGGCCAAGTATCGCGACGGTATCCTGCAGATCAGCCTGCAGCGGACAGAAGCGGCGCGCCCGCGCCAGATCCAAGTCCAATAATCCGGAGGTGAGTCATGAGCGACGGTCAAGAAATTACTACCCGCACGGCGGGCGCGGTGCAAGGCAAGGAAACTGGCTCAGAGCGCACGGCTGGTCTGGTGCTCCGGCCGCCCGTGGACGTGTTCGAGGATGCCGACGGCGTCACGCTGGTGCTCGACATGCCGGGTGTCTCGAAAGAGCGCCTGAGCGTGCAAACGGACAAGAACACCCTGACAGTCGAGGGTGACGTTCAGATCGCGATGCAAGAGCAGATGGAAGCGCTGTACGCCGAGGTGCACTCCACCCGCTATCGACGCAGCTTTACTTTGAGCGGCGAACTGGAAGCCGAGAAGGCCGAGGCGAGCCTGAAGGATGGCGTGCTAACGCTGCAGATCCCGAAGCGGGCAGACCTGCGGCCCCGCCGCATCGAGGTGCGGGCGGTTTAGAACCGAGCGGGACGCGGCCGGCCGAAACGAGGAAAAAAAAGGCGCCACGATGGATCCCTTCCGGAAAATGCGGTCCGAACTGGAGCGAGGTATCTTCCGCGCTTGGGAAGGCCTCACCGAAGGTTGGCGCGAAATGCTGAGCCGCAGCGGCGGCGCCCTGACTCATTTCGTTCGCTCCGCGAAGGAAGAGCAGGGCGACGCCGCCCAAGAGGATTTCCCACGCTGGGGTCTGTTGGCGACCGAATCGTGGGAAACGGCTCAGTCGGTTATCGTTCGAGTCGAAATGCCGGGAATGAACAAGGAGGACATCGACGTTTCAATCCACCGTGGAAGCCTTTGGATACGCGGCGAAAAGCGCTCCGGCAGAGACCGGCAGGGACGGCTCTACCGCATCATGGAACGTGCCTACGGGCAATTTGAGCGCAGCATCCCCCTGCCTGGCAACATCGATGCGGCTAGGGCCGAGGTCTCGTACCAGAATGGGGTCGTCACCGTAATTGTGCCGAAAACCGAAGAGTGCCCGCCGACTCAGCTGCAACTGAAGTGAATCGAGACTGCCGTTCTGGAATTCCCGGGATTCGGTGTAGACGCCTTTCGTCACCGAACGCAGAATTCGCCGCGCGTACTTTTCCAACGGAAACTCGAAAACCCTGCGCAGATTGATCGCCTCCACGCTAGCAGAAGGCGCGATATGGCGCAGGTCCTCGGGGCTCGGGTTGCGAGCCGGCGGCGCGCCTGACGTTGACCTTCTGCAGCGCCGCGCCGGCAAGCGCACGCAGGGTCTCGATCGCGGCGGGCCCCTCGTTGCTCTTCCTCACCAAACCGCTCAGACATTCCGCGGCAAATAGTCGCGGATTCTGGCCGGCGTCAACACCCCTCCCCACACCACGCGCGATCGAAGAACGAGGAGCCGCATTGCGCAGCTTGGACATACGATGCCGGTGTTTCCTGCTGTGGAAAGGCCCCCCAAATGCTTCCGTCGCTGATCAGAACAACTCCGCGCCACGGTTGCGCTTCCGAAGAGAGGCGCTCGATCGGAAGTTCACCCCGACATCGCGGGCAGCGCGGATAGTCGAGCAGCGGGTCGGAATTACTCGGCAACTTCAGGGACTTGTTGCACTCATGCGCAGCGGAGTGCAACTTCGGAGCGGATGGTACTGGTGGAGACGAGGGAGTCAAGTACCTCGTCAGCGCTCTGTCCGTACGGCGTCCGGTCAGGGCCCCCGGCCCTCCCCCGCCATGCGGCTGCATCAGCCGGACTGTCGGCGATCCAACGCCGATAGCTCGCCCTGTGAACGGCTCATTCGAAGAGAGACTGGCTCGAGAGAATTTCTTCCGTGGCCAAACGCTCCTTCGCATCGCGCCGCAAGGCCGCGAGTTGCTCCTGCGTCAGCGGACCGTTATCCGGTTCATACGCCGGCAGGACCTCCTGAGCGAGCTTCGACAGCACGATGTGAACAACCTTATCAAAGCCTCTTGGCAATGCCGGCGTCCTTGAGAATTGCATTTGCCGTGTGGCGAGACTTGCAGCCATATGGCACGGTCAGGTGAATCGATCCCTTCGACCAGATTTCGTGCGATCCCTTCCCCGCTCGAAGGAGGGCAAAGCCGCTCTCACGCAGAAGCCTAGTGACCTCCGCGTAGTAGCCCTTCATGAGGCGCGAAGCGCGGCGTCTCGAAACTCCAGCTGCGGGATGATCTCGGGAGCCCGTCCGTCGACCTGAAGCTCCACGAGGGCCAACAAAGCACTGCGAATCTCCCGGTGTAACTCGTCGAGAGTTTCGCCTTCGACGTGCAGACCGCGTAGATCCGGGCTCGAGGCCAGGAATACTCCAGCCTCGTCATCGCGGGCTATCTCCACACGCACCTTGACGGGAAACCCGTGACGCGCGAGAACTTTCCATCCGGGATAGCCAACGCGGTACATCAATGAACAACCCTCGAGAGACCGCCTTCGCACGGCTCATAGGCAGCCGCGGACCAATTGTCACACGCGGGAGCCATTCGAAACAACCGAATACGCAACACTCGTTCGACGCGTCGGTCGGCATTTTGCGGCCGTCCCATTTTGTCGACTATACTTGACATAATTCCACTGGCCCGTGGGCTGGCCGAACAGCCTGCACGCAGAGGAAAGTCGTGGACCTCAGGCAAATCGGCTCGATTGTCTCCGCTCGCAGAGCGAAGCTTGGGATGACGCAGGAACAACTCGCTCTTTTCTCGGGGCTATCCAGGGCAACCATCAACGAGCTTGAAAGAGGCTCCCTCGAGGAACTGGGCGTCGCGAAGCTTTCTTCGATCCTATCTGTCGTGGACCTGGACCTGAGCGCCACCGAGAAGAAGCCGATAAGAAACGCCTTGTCGGTGGCAGCGAGCACGGCGAGTGTCAGCTACAGGGATTCGATGTCGCCGAAGAAGCTGCTGAAGGCGATGGCGATGGGTACTTATCCGCCGAACTTGCTTCCGCAGATTGCGACGTTGCTGGATGAAGCCCCTTTGCCGATCATCGTTTCCGCCGTAAAGGAAGCTTCGGAGAAGACAGGGGTGCCGCCAAAGCAGATCTGGCGCAACCTGAAGCATTGGGCGGTGGAAGTGAAATCTCCGAGGGCGGTCTGGAGGTAATGACCAAGCCCGAACCACGTAAGTGGGAGTTCCGAGCCCGCTTCTGCCGCCACGCTTTCGGTTGGAAATCCCAGCCCGCGATGCAGCGCGTCAAACAGGCGGTGGCCGAGATCCGGAAGGTGGCGCGGACCAATCCGATGCTCGGGGCCGAAGGAGCGGTGCTGTTTCTCGAACAGGTCTCCCCTGCCCTCGAGCACGTCGACGGCTCCTCCGGCGCGATCGGCAGTGCCGTCAATGGCGCGATCGCCGAACTGGTCCCGATCATTGCGACCGCGCCTTGCGGACGCGAAGACGCGCGATGCCTGGCTCGATCGGCTATGGGAAGCGCACGCGGAGGACGGCATGCCGTACATCGAGGCGCTCGCCGATCATTGGGGTGAGCTATGTGCCTCGAACCAAGTCGCGGCGAAATGGGCGGACGACCTGCTCGGCACCACCCGCATGGCGGTCAGCCCCGACAAGAAGCTGCGCGGCTTCTTCCACGGAACGATGCGAACAGCAGGATGGCTGCGCAGGACCTGGCGCAGAGCGCCGACGTCATCGCATGGGCGATCGTCGATTGACGTGCCGGCGGTTCTCGCTCGGGTCAGCCGCGTACGTCCCGGTAGCCGCACCTTCGTTTGTTCACGCGAAATGGCTTCACATCCTCCGGGGAACGTACCAAACTGGCTCTCGCGGGTACCAAGGACGGCACGGGGTCTTCTTGGCATCCATTAGCGCGCTTTGTTGCACGTCGTGTACCGACCGTCCCGCCCGCGCAGCACAGCCCAGCAAGGGGAGAAGAAGCGATGCGACTCATCGTTCGTTGCGCCGTTCTAGCGCTTTCCCTTATCGCAATGGTACGCAGCTCGCAAGCGGCCGAGCCCTTAGGTACCGCGACCTCGCCACTGAAACCGCCGGCCCCGGTTCATCCGTTCGAGGAATCGCTATTTGGTCGAAAGTTGCTGGATCCGTATCGCTACATGGAGACTATGGATGCAGAGACGCTTTACTGGATCAAGGCCCAAGGGGCATACACCCGCTCGATGCTGGGTTCGATCGGCGCACGCTCCGCTTTCGCCAAGCATCTGAGCGAGTTCGGCGCCAGCTTCGGGATGATCGCGCCACCTTCGTTCGAAGGGCAGCCCTACCAGATCTATCGCCACCGCATCTTCTTTACGAAGCGCGAGCCTGGTTCCGACAATCTGGACCTGTTCGCCAAGGACCGAAACGGAACCCGCAAACTCGTCGACATCGCGCGGTTGAGAGCGGCTCACGACAACAAGCCGTACGCGATCAATTATTTCGAGGCGTCGCCCGACGGCACCAAGGTGGCCGTGGGAATCTCCGAAGGCGGATCCGAAGAGACATCCATCTTCGTGCACGACGCGCTGTCTGGCGCCCGACTGGCGGGACCGGTGGACCGCGCCCAGTACGCGTCTCCGACCTGGAGCGAGGACGGAAAACTTCTGTTCTTCAATCGCCTGGCAGCACTTTCGCCCGGCGATGCACCGACCGCCAAGTACCTGAATTCGACAGCCGTGGTCTGGGACCTGAAATCCGGACCCACGGCGCTGATCGGCACGACAGTTGGCAACGCGGGGGCGTTCAATCTGAAGCCTGCTGAATTTCCGAACGTCGGACTGGTCCCGGGTGCACCCAACGCGCTGTTCTTCAACATCAACGGCGTGCAAAACGAGCTCGAGATCTGGCTGACATCCACCCGATCAGCTTCGCACCTGGATGCGCCCTGGCACCGCCTGGTTGCACGTCTTGACGACGTCACCGATGTGCGGATGCGCGGTTCCGAGATCTTCCTGCTCTCCCATCACGGAGCCCCGACTTTCCAGGTGCTGGCATTGCGCGCCGGACAGAGGCTGGCCGAAGCCGAAACGCTGGTGCCGGCTCGGAATGATCGGGTCATAGAGTCGATTCGAGCCGCGGCCGATGCCCTGTACGTGCTGCAGCGCGATGGCATCTATTCGCGCCTGCTGCGCGTTCCTACCGGCACCCGGAGCGCGAAGGACATACCGCTGCCTTTCAAGGGTTACGTGTCGGCCGTGTTCACCGACCCTCGCTCCCAAGGTCTGACGCTGACGCTGGAAAGCTGGAACGTGCCGCCGACCGTGTTCGCCTACGATCCGCGCGGCGACCGTTTCTCCGACCTGGCGCTCGGCACCAACCCGCCGTACCGTCCTGACGAATTCGAAGTTCGGGACTTGAACGCCACCGCCCGCGACGGCACTCAGATCCCGCTCACTTTTGTCGAGCCTACCGGCACGCAAGGGACGCGGACCGTCCTTCTGGACGCGTATGGTTCGTACGGAATCTCCTTCTTGCCGGAGTTCAACGCACGGATCATCAGCTTCATGAGGGAGGGAGCCGCCTACGCGGTCTGTCATGTCAGAGGCGGTGGCGAGCTCGGCGAAGCATGGAGGCTGGCAGGCAAAGACGCGCAGAAACCCAATACGTGGCGCGATCTGATCGCCTGTGCCGAGGATCTGATTGCGCTCGGGCTGACAACGAAGGACAAGCTATTCATCACAGGAGGATCGGCCGGCGGGATCACGGTCGGCCGCGCAATGACCGAGCGGCCCGACCTGTTCGCGGGCGTAATCGATCGTGTCCCTGCCGCCAATGCTCTGCGGATGGAATTTTCGCCGAGCGGACCACCGAACATTCCGGAATTCGGAACGGTGACGAATGAGGAAGGCTTCAAGAACCTCCTCGCGATGGACTCCTATCAAGCGGTGAAGGGCGGGACACAATACCCGGCGGTTCTAATCACGGCCGGCCTGAATGACCCGCGCGTCGCATCATGGGAGCCGGCGAAATTTGCCGCACGCCTTCAGGCATCCGACACTACCAACCCGGTCTTGCTCCGCGTTGAAGAGGAGGCTGGGCACGGAATCGGCTCAACCAAGACTCAGAAGGACCAGGAATGGGCCGACATCGGCGCGTTCATTTTCTGGCGTGCCGGCCGTGAAGGCTGGCAACCCACTGGAGCAGGTCACTGAGACGCGATTGACCTCCACTCGCATTCCTACGATTCTTGCTATTCCTCTTGCGGCCCGACACATACACCGCGAGCTGGGAGCTCGCCGTGTGCCCTGGGTTTGACAGCTTGCGGATTCCGGGGGACATGCCGAGGCGCGGCGCGGGCGCTGCGCGTGCCTACCACGAACGGGTCGTCGAACCGAGCGCACGCCGACTCACGCGCGCGAATGGATCGGCTCGCTCGAGCAGCATGTTCCTACAGAGGTTGGGCACAAGCCTATCGAGCGGATCGAGGCACCGGAGCTCTGGTGCGAACCAAAACGCTTGACTCAGGTGGTCAAAGAAAACATTGATCGCGTAGTTTGAGGTCAATTCACCTATCACTTCGACTCCGGTAGTCGAAGGCTTCGCGTGGCCGTACTCCAGGCTCGTTGCACCAGCGAGCGAGTGGCGTCGAGCGATCGGCTCATCGCGCACCCTAACTCTGTCTCCGAGAGCGATCGATGGTCGTGACATTGCAAGTGCCGGATCCAAAGTCATCGTGGATCAACGGTTCAGTCCCGCCCGATGCTACGTGCTTGGTCGATGACCGCAGAGGGAAGGAAGACGCGTTCTAGCAGTCAATAGCTGGGGGCTCCTTCCTGGCCGACCTTGGCGGTCGCCTACGGTCAGGTCCCATTCCGTGCGTCCGTGACGTCTCGACGCCGTACTGGACATTGCATCTTTCAGGTACGCGATATCTAAGACTGCGGACCTACGGCGGGCGTCCCCGAGACTCGGCCAGTCCCAGCGCGACCGACCGAGATTGTGTGGAAACAAGGACGTGAGCCAGCTGGTTGTCGGATTTGTTTCAGCGCAAAAGACGCCCGCGGAGTTAGAGGTAGCGAAGGCCTCCTTTCAAGCTCGCATCGACTGCATCAGCGTTCGCGCGCCCAAGATGTTGATCGCT
>JAFAHS010000122.1 GCA_019237115.1 Deltaproteobacteria bacterium | reverse complement strand
TTAGTTCGTCTTGAACCGATCTCCCTTCAAAGCGTTGATCCCATCGCGGTAAGCGGTTTTTCGATCCGGCTCGGACTTGTAAAAGCACCGCTCCGACATCATCCCGAAAGCATCCGACCCCGAGGAGTCGCGATACATCTTAAGCGGGGATCACCTGCATCCGCGGCCGGCGCGAAGTCCGCCAGCGCATCCGCGATTCACCCCCGACGACTCAATGAGCGACCCCCGCGGAAATCAGCCCTCGGGTGCG
This sequence comes from Deltaproteobacteria bacterium, assembly GCA_019237115.1. GTDB lineage: Bacteria > Desulfobacterota > Binatia > Binatales > Binataceae > JAFAHS01. The sequence goes on along the minus strand of JAFAHS010000122.1, from coordinate 3,732 downwards.
CGGTTGCGGGATCTTAGCCACGCCTCAATTCGCTCACGGCTGAAGCGCCAGTCACTCCCAATCCTGAACGCCGGCAGCTCGCCGCGACCCGCCAATCTGCAGACGGTAGAGCGATTGACTCTCAGAAAGTCCGCTACCTCCCCCGTGGTCAGCAGGTCCGCCGTTGGTAGCCCGGTTCCCGGGCCCGGATCATGCGACGACTGAGGGCGCTGGTCGCGTGATACATCTTTGCGACCCCTGGTATCGCCACCTCGTCTTGTCCCCGAACTCAAGCTCGCACTTTCGGGGAGTGGCTTAGCGTCTCCAAAAAACTCCTGTTTGGATCCGGGTGCCGATTTCGTTCGCTTCGGCAATTGAATTACGCGATGTAACTCCTTCTCCTGGTTTGAAGGCTAGCAATGCGGGGGAGGCCTATGAGGACAATTTTTGACCTCGAGGTGGGTGCGAGCGGTTAATTCTGCCGCCCCAATACGCACCGCGAAACGTTACTTGAATCTCTCCGAGGCTTCGCTGAGGGCGTGAGGTGCATCTGGCCAGATCTCTCACTCGAGGAAGGGCAATTCGACCTCGGAACTGGGGTGGTTTGTGCTGACCGGAGCGGGTCATCCACGCAAAGTCGACCGGCGGACCGTGTCCTGCCCCCGCCAACGAGACAATCACTCACCGCAGGTGTGTGAACTCGCGAAACGGTCTCGAGTCATGCCGGCTTGCGCGCTGCAACCAGCACTCTTCGGCTGTGTCGCAGGTAGTCGACTCCGTCAAGCAAACCAAGCCAGGCTCGGGCTTCGCGTAAATTCGACTCGGCGGTCTTTGCGTCCAGGCCGCTCGTAAGTTCCCCCTGCCGCGCAAGCATTCGCTCGTAGAATGTGCGACGCAGAGAGTCCGCCTGGGGCCATGGCTTGTGTCGCTCAATTTCGAAACCCGCCTCCAGGAGTAGCGGCCGATGGTCGCTAACCGGAGCAGGATAGCCGGGTGGGGAGAGGTCCCGTTCCCAGTCGGTGAAAACAAATCTGGCGCCAGGTTTTAGAATTCGGGCGGTCTCGGCAAAGCCGGCCGGCTTATCGGGTATTGCCCAAATCACATCAACGCTGATCGCGCCCTCGAAGCTCGAGCTGTCAAGACCGGTCGCCTGAAAACTCCCCCTCCGGTAGGAGCAGGCGGGCAGGTTGCGCGATCGGGCCCGCGCTTGCGCCTGTTCTAACGCGACCGCAGAAAAATCAACCCCTACGAGAGACGCACCCGTAGCCTCCGCAACCCATTGGCCGGGTCCGCCGCGCCCACATCCGAGATCTGCGATTTTCTGGCCTCGGCCAACCTGCAACGCCTCGACCATCTCGCGAAGTTCGCTGCACGTTATGTAACCGTCAGTCGCTGCATCCGCCGGATATTCCTCGCCGAACGCTTCCAGGTAAATGCTGCGGCGAAACTCGGCGATCTTGGCCTCGGCATAGAAGGCGTCCCAGGTACGTGTTCGCGACAAAAATGCCAATTCTTCCGCCATGAACCTTCACCGTGCCGACCGAGCTGCGACCTTCCGCCGCGCACCAAAGTTTCCGCTGTAGGATGGTACGGTCTCATCTTGCGGTCAAACCTGGTGCGTTTCGCGGATCGCAGCCATTGAATGCGGTGGTGCTTCGCTCCTGAGCTCGGGGTCGGGTTTTGAAACCTGGAATCGATGGATGTCGCAGCGGATCCTGAGGTTGGTCGCCGCGCCGACGCTCAAAACTAAAACGCACGGGCCCGGCGCCTTCGGCGCGCAAAGGGGGGCAAAACGCTACCTAGGGCATTCCGAGCCCGCGCGGAAAGGAAGGGCGCGAAAGCAAATGCTTCGCGACCGAGGAAGATCGCAGGCCGGTTTCTCGTCCCTCGCAAGGTCCCGTCTTTGGTCATCGCCATGACGGCCGCCGGTCCCCGCGAGGGACCAGTACTATGCCGGGTCGCGAATGGTTGGCGTCGATAAATTTACACCCGGTGTCACTTGGGGTTGATAAATTTAGCGCAGAGCTTGATTTGGTCGATAGGTGCCAGTTTCACCAGGGGCGGCCGCTCTAGTAGCCACCCTCTTTGCGAATCTCGGCCCGAGATCATCAGCAAACCGGGGCCGAACCGTATTCCTTCCCAACCTTCAGGAATTCCCTGAAAAAAGTTGGTCGGCAAGACCTAGGCTCTAGTGTTTCTTTTACCAACCGAGCTTTGGCTCGACGTTCAAGCGGGTGAAAGAGGCGACACGATTGGCTGCCGCGCGCTCACTCAAGTCAACGCCTGGCGCTGCAATTCCAAGATCCGATTTCGATCGAGCTTGGCCTTGGTCATCAATGATCAAGACGCACCGCGCGCTCGATGATCTTCGAGCGAGCCGCGGTTGCTCCGGGGCCGATCCGGTGCAGGGCGCACTAGCTGAGTTGTTTCATTCGCTAATCTACACCCAAGAGGCCGTTTGGCGCCTCCTGGCCCTTTTCTCGTCTCGACGCTCCATCATAGTGAGAGACGGTTAATGCGGATTGGGTCGCAGCACGGAAGCGGACCACGATGTTCGCTGCGTCGATCAAACCCACCGCAGAGACCAACCAAGGAGGGCTTAAATTGCAAGACGAGAGCATGGTGGAAGAACTGATCGAGAATATCTACAGGCTCGCCAAGCGCGGGGAGGTGCCGCAGTTTTTCCTCCGTTCCATACTGCGCTTCCGACGTTCGGAAATGGAGCGGCGAATGGACCAGCCAGGCTACCGAGCCGAGTCAGCCTCCGGCGGCATGACCAGGAGCCGTGAAGCAACCAGACTTCGCGGACGCGCGATGCGCGCGCAGCGATTACTCCGCTAAGGTGTCGAGCTTTCCCCGCAAGCAACTGGCCTCGGAGCTCGCCACCAGTGGGGGCGGTTAATCTGAAACGAACCAACCAGGCGCGAGCGTCGAGAAACCGTCGCTGACTACCTGCCGATCCCGCGACCAAGGATTGGTCTCAGTCGAAGCACTCCGAAATTGCCCTCTCAAATTGGGCGAACTCGGGTTGGGTCGCGTTCAGTTCAGGCGCGACTTGAACGTCGGGGCGGATGACCAGACCACCCGGTGCGGGGCGCGCCCTGGCCTGGAACCTGGCGTTTTTCGCCGTCTGAGCTCTTTTTAGCTTCGCGCGATCTCGTCCCTCTCCTCGGTCCGGATTCTGCTCAACCAACTGGATGACAGATTCTGTCCACTCTTGGTTGGGTTCACCGGCAAAAAATTGCGCGCGCCTCGTAGCTTCTCGCGCCAGTCTGGCCGAGGTTGGGTTGAGCGGCTGGGTGCGCGGCGGCGAGAGCTGGCTTAAGATTCCGACGAAGCGCCGTGGCTGAGGTCCAGGACGGTTTCTCGCGAGATTCGCCAGTGCCCGCGCGCTCCCATGGTCCTGATTCCGGCTAACTTCCCCGCCCCCAGCAATCCGTAAACCGTCATGGTGTGGACGCGCAGAAAATCGGCGACTTCCTGGACGGTCATGTAGGGACTCTCTGGCTGTGTCGAATGGCCTTTCTGCATGTGCCGGTTCACCTCTCTTCGAAGAGCTGGTGGATTCAAATAAAGTGAACGACCGTTCAATACTCTTTTGGGCGAGCAGCTTCTACGTCGAAAGACTGTGATTATCCACAAGCGCGAGTTCAACGCCCGCGATGTCTCACAACCTAACCGGGTTATGTTTCGAAACATTTGTGATTCAGTGATAAGCGGGTGTGGCAGGCAGATGGGCGGGCGCTGAGGACC
>JAFAHS010000347.1 GCA_019237115.1 Deltaproteobacteria bacterium | reverse complement strand
GCGAAGCGCGGTTGTCGGTTTTTCTGAAGTCTAGTATAAGAAATTCTGAAGTGTTCTTGAGGAATCTGTCCTTACCGTAAGAGGAGGGAACAACCGATGGCCGATCTCGATATTCAAATCAAAGGTGGAACGGTCGTCGACGGAACCCGGGTGCCGAGGTTTCGCGGCGACGTTTGGATCAAAGACGGAAAGATCGCCCAGATAGGCGGGCGGGCGCCGGGCTTCGCAAAAAAGATCATCGATGCCGATGGGCTGGTGGTCGCGCCCGGATTCGTTGACCTGCACACTCACTACGATGCGCAGATCCGCTGGGACCCCTGGTGCACCATTTCCGGATGGCATGGCGTCACCTCGCTGGTGCTCGGTAACTGCGGCTTTGGCTTCGCCCCCGTCAGGCCGGATTTCCGCGATCGCTCGATGCTGACCATGACGCGTACCGAGGCGATCCCCTACGAATCGATGAAGGCCGGCATGCACTGGGATTGGGAGACCATTCCCCAGTACCTTGATTCTCTCGACCGCGCGCCCAAGGGCGTCAACTGCATCCAGTACATGCCAACCGCATCACTGATGATCTACGTGATGGGTCTGGAGGCCGCGAAGACCCGGCCCGCGACCGACGCCGAGCGCGCGGAGATGCGCCGCCTGCTCAGTGAAGGCATGGACGCGGGTTTGTGCGGATTTTCGATCCAGCGGCTCGGCAAGCATTCCGCGCAAGCCGATTTCGATGGGTCGCCGATGGTCACCGACACGATGTGCGATGAAGACATTCTGAATCTCGCCCGGGTTTTGGCTGAGCGCGACGAGGGATTCATCGAGATCACCCAGGCGACCGGGCATATCAAGGATGACCTTCGCTTCGTCGAACAGCTGGCCGCGACCGCGAAGCGACCCATCCTGTTCCAGGCAGTCGCTGCGGCTACGCGCAACCCGGACATTCATCGCAAGAGCCTTGACTGGCTACACAAGGCACGCGACAAGGGACTGCCGATTTTCGGACAAGCAGGAACCGTGCGGAGCGGCTTTGCGTTTACGCTAGAGCACTGGAATCTCTACGACATGGCCCCACCGTGGCGCGACATGCTGACCGGGAGCAAGGAAGAAAAGATCCGCAAGATGCAGGACCCGACCCTCCGCGAGGGCGTCAAGAGCGAACGTTCCATGGCCGCGCTCGACAAAAACGCCCCTGGAATCGGCGGGCGCCTGGTCAAGCTGATCGTTCAGTGGGTCGAGAACAAGCCGGAACTCGAGAAGTACGTCGGCAAGTCAATCGGTCAGATCGCCCAGGACGAGGGTCGGCATCCGGTCGACGTGATGATCGAGCTCTCACTCGCCACCGATCTGAAGGCCGAGTTTCTGCAGCCGGAGCCGCAATTCAACGCCGAGTACAACGCTGAGATCATCAACAATTCGATGTTCACCTTCCCCGGCGTTTCGGACGGCGGCGCACACACCAAGTTCTTCACCGGCGGCGCCTTCACCACCGACTTCTTGCGCTGGATGGTGCGGGACGAGCAGCGCGTCTCACTCGAAGAAGCGCATTATCGGCTTTCGGCGCTGCCCGCGCACGCAGCCGGCTTCCGTGACCGCGGCATCCTGCGCGAAGGCGCATGGGCCGACGTGGTGGTTTACGATCTTAAGCATCTTGATATCGAGCCCGATTGGATCGGGGAAGTGACCCACGATCTGCCCGGGGGCGAATGGCGCCGCGTGCAGCGCGCGGTCGGCTACCGTTCCATTCTCGTCAACGGCGTAGAGACTTTCTCGGAAGACAGGTGCACAGGCGCGACTCCGGGCAAGCTACTCCGCCACGGCCACGCCTGAGAGCCAAGCTCAGACCAAAGACTCCGCAGACGACGCAGGCTCGAATCCTTTCGGGTCTGCGAACTCTGCGGAGTTCTTTTTCTGGTCGCTAAACGTGGCGCCTCAGAAAATCGAACATCAGGCGCAGGCCCTCGCGACATGCTGCAAGCTCGGTCATCTGCATGAAACCATGCGGCATGTCGGTCATGATGTGCAGTTCGTTCTCGATTCCCGCGCGATTCATCGCTTCCGCAATGGTTCGCGATTCGCCCACGATGCCGTCGCCGGTCCCGGCGATGATGAAGCTCGGGGGCATCGCACCAGGCTTGATTGCGTTGATCGGGCTCACGCGTGGATCGTCTAGCAACTTGGGATAACCGCTCCCCAGATACGCCCTGCCCAAGGGCTCGGCCGCTTCCGGTGCCAGCTTCACCAATCCCGCGAAATCGAAGGCGCCATAGATCAAGACGGCCGCCTTGAACCTGGGACCTCGATTTGCCAGCACCGGCAGGACCGCCGCGGTGAAATTTCCTCCGGCGGAATCACCGCCCATCGCCATGCGCTGTGGATCGCCACCGTAACGCGGGGCATTCTCCGCCGCCCACTGCGCGGTGAAGATGCAATCATCAAAGCCCGCCGGAAACGGGTTCTCGGGGGCCAGCCGATAGTCGGGCGCAATCGTGAGATAGCCGCCCTCGGCGAATTGTTTGATTAACTTGCGATGCGTGGTCGCGGGACTCCCGAGCGTCCAGGCGCCGCCATGGATGTAGATGACTATCGGAAACGGGGCCTTTCCCTTCGGCACCGCGATGTCGGCGTGTAACCCCTGCTTTAACTGGATCGCCTCGTGGTAGGCGCCGACCTCGGGCTGATCGCGATTGAATTCCTGGAAATAGTCGACCAGCCGGGTGCGCTGCTCCTGCACCGTTCCCTGCCGTGGCTGCAGATAAAACTCGTTCCAGCGCCGAATAATGTCCTGTTCTTTTTCCGTGAGCATGGTGGGTTACCTCCCCGGCCAACAGTGACCATTAGCAAGGTTGCACGGCCCCTGTCATGCCTCTCCTCAACGATCTTCTCTAGAGCTGCGCGGGTGTCTCGCCCGCGCTCGGTTCGAGGACGAGTTTGAAAAAAGCGAGGTCTCCC
>JAFAHS010000222.1 GCA_019237115.1 Deltaproteobacteria bacterium | reverse complement strand
GCCTCCGCCTGTCAGTGCGTATTAGAGGCCTGTGAGCTCGACCATGTGATGAGAGCCCTAGATAACTTTCTTCAGCCCGATCGCCGGGGCGGTCCGGAGTGCCGCGGCCACTGGAAGAGTCGCACTCACCAGCCCCACCAGGATCGCGACCATGAACGACGCGGTAGTGACCAGGGGCGTTACCCGAACCAGGCCCAACCCGGCGGTAATCGAACCCAGGTCGATGCCGCTGGCAAAAAGAGCGTATGCCAACCCGGCGCCCAACAATCCGCCGAACAGCCCTATCAGTGCCGCCTCGGTGAAGAGCAGCGTCCCGACTTGCTTCGGTCCGAACCCCAGCGTGCGCAACAACGCCACCTCCGGTATTCGATCGCGCACAATCATCGCCATCGAGTTTCCGGCGATCAGCAGCACGGTCAGGATTACTACGAAGCAAAGCGTGGCGATGATCGCGCGCAAATCGCCGACGTTGGACCATCCGGCAATCAGGTTGTTGGTTTCGGTCTGGGTGCGTGTTTCCGCGTCGGAATTGTGAAACGTTTCATCAATTGCGCGAGCCGCCGCCTCCATGTTCTCGATGCTGTCCACGCGTGCGATGAGAGCGTTGGCCTGCGTCAGCTCTGGACCACCTGCGGCCTTGCTCGAGTCGCTCAGGTAATCCCAGCGAATCAGGAACACCTCGGGATAGTGTTCAGAAGGAACAACACTCACCAGAAGGAAGGGCATCTTGAGCCGGTCATCGGCGGTGCGCAGAACGACCTGCTGCCCCAGCTTCCAGTGATATTTCTTGAGCAGAAGCGAGCCCACCGAGGCGGCCCGTTTTTCCCTGATGAACCGAGTCGGATCGCCTGTGTCGGGCGGCACGCCATAGTCCGGGAAGAGACTGAGTACCTCCGGCGTGGATGCGGTCACACCTATCCAGTCGCTGTCGGTCCGATACTTCAGATAGAAGAAGACCTGCGGGACACATCCTGTAATGTGCCTAATTTTCTTGATGTCGTTGCAGTAGCGCACTGGCAAGGCATACGGACCGGTGCGATTGGTGATTATCAGGCGTTGGCCGCGCGCGGCTGAATCGATGATGCGATTCATCGAAGATGGCACTGCTACCAGCATCGCGAAGCACAGCGTGGCGGCGGCGATCGTCAGGGTTGTCAGGAGGGTCCGTCGGGGGCGGCGAGCAAGGTGGCGAAGTGCGAGGATCAGGAGCTTCACAGGCTCATTCGCGCAATGCACTGACGATATCGAGGCGCGAGGCGCGCCACGCGGGCATCAGGCCGCCGAGCATTCCGATAAGCATCGCGGCGCCGATGCCCACACCAACGGCCGTCGGCGTCAGGCGAAATGAGAAGAGTACCGTGCCGACATGCATCAGGCGGCTGGTAAGTCCGGTCGCACTTGCGACCAGTACTCCCAAGACTACGCGTGCCACGCCGCCGGCAAACCCCAAAATCACGCCCTCGGCAATGAAGCTGGTGAGGACCGACCCCTGGCCGAAACCCAGCACCCTGAGCACGCCAACTTCGCGCGAGCGCCGCGCGACGGCAGTGTACATGGTGTTCATGCTGCCGAACACGGCTCCAATCGAAAGCACGATGGCGACTACCAGGCCGAGGTCCCGGATCTGGTCGGTGAAGTTTGCTTGCATGACATAGAACTCACGCTCCGCCATCGCATGCACGCGCAGCCGCGTATCGCTTGCAAGTGCATGCTCGAATTGTTCGCTGGTGGCGGGCTTGAGCACCACGTGTGCCGAGTTGTAGCCGACCTGACCGGCGTTGACGCGCGCGTCGTTGATGAGATCGTCACGGTCCATCCACACCTCTGACTCCCGCGCGCTGCCTCCATCGCTGAACACTCCGATGACGGTCCAATCATGATGACCGAAGCGAAAGGTGCGGCCCAGGCTTAAATTTGGAAACCGCGCCGCGAGGCGCTGCCCGACGACTATTTCGCCCTGGCCCCGCCTGGGAGCGCGTCCGCTCACGAAATGAAGCCCGCGATGCACTTCGAAAGCCGCCGGGGTAACGCCGCGCAGGGTGGCATTGGTCGCAACAGAGGCATCGGGAGTTGGATCAAATCCGAGCACCAGCTCTCCGGAGATCAAGGGCCGCCCCGCGGTGTCGTTCTGGATTTCGGGGAGAGCACGCACGATTTCGTACATTTCGTGGGTCATCCCCCCGCTTTCATTGGTCACGGCCTTTTCCAGGACGATCCAATTGTTGCCGTTGGCGGCTGCGGCCATCGTGTGTGCTGCGCCCGCCACGAAACCGGACAGGAGCAAGAGCACCATTGCAACCAACGCGACGCTGAACGCGGTCATTCCCGCGTTGGCGGCGCGCTCGGTGAGACTGCGCAGATTGTAGCGAATCGGTATCAGGTGTTCAGCCCCTCGAATGTGGAAATTAGAGCCGAAGAATTGACCGAAGGTCAACGCAGCTTGCGGCTGGCGGGAAGGGTGACCTGTAATCTGCCGCTCCCCCACAGGGATCGCGACGCGGTGTCATTCTGCCGGGTCTGCCGGCCGCAGGCGCGATTCCGCAATTGCGAGAGGACTCACAAGACGACCGAACGGAGAAATAGTAATAGCAACCACGCTTCTTAAACGATTGCCCTCATCAACTGCTCACCGCGCCTCTCTCTAAGACCGTCCTGCCGATTGCGAAAATAACGCCTGGCCGCCTCCTCGGGAGTTAAGTGAACGATCTGAGAGAAACCCATTGAGCTGAGTCGCATCGCAAGCTCGTCACCACGAAACCTCGCCAACCATGGCTCTCCGACCTGGGCAGAACTTCGTGCGGCGATCAGCAGCGCCTCCGCCTCCAGTCCGGAAATCTCTGCCTGTGGGAGGATGAAACTGAAGACGATTTCGCTCGACAATGGAAGCGACAGGACGAAACGAAATGTGGCCTCGAGGGCATCCGGGGTAAGATATTGGGTAACCCCCATCCACGAGCAAAGGGTTTGGGTGTCGAATGCGAAACCTGCCCCCCGCAGACTGTTCGAGACCGCGGCGCTCTCAAAATCAGTCGACACAAACGTCAAGTTTGAGGGAATGGCGATGCCTGCGGTCTTCAGGCGGTCGCGTTTGTACTGCTGCGTGATCGGATGATCAACCTCGTAGATCCGTAGTGAACTGGCCCATCGAGGTTGGCGGTAGGCGAAGCTATCAAGGCCAGCTCCAAGGACAACATACTGCCGCACGCCCGATTGCACTCTCTCGGCGAGGCAGTCCTCCGCATACCGGGAGCGCAGCGCGAATCCGGCTCGCCACTGGTTTGCAAATGGATGACTGAGCAGGGGTGCCAGCCATCTGCGATCGTCATCGCCGTCGATCAAGCGCGGAGCAATCGGATCGGCCAAAATTTTCGGATCTGCGTCGACAGTTTGGTGCAGCGCTCGCATTATCGCGGGGATTTCGATGGTCCTGCTTCGCTGGGTCGGTTCCATGAGATGCTTTGCTTAGAGGATCGCACCTCGAGGGGGCCCTTGTAGAGACGCCAACCGTTAGCTTCAGGACGACGTGACCGAGAGACCAGGTGGTCAGGATTTTGCTGGTCGGCCCGCGTACGAGTGCTTGGACGCTACCTTTGATAAGAGGGACCCGCGAACCCGCTGGGCGGTATCGCGTTGGTCGCCCCTTGCGCCAGGCGAATCGACTCACCCGCGATCGCTCCGCCGTCGACTACCATTGCCGCTCCGGTGATCCATTCGGATTCGTCCGACCCAAGAAACAACGCCATGTTTGCGATATCCAACGGACTGCCGGCGCGCTTGATCGGCTGCAGATTAGCCAGGACTTGCTCCATCACTTTTTCGCCGCCCGGCGTTGTGCCGTACAGAATGGGCGTGTTGATCCCGCCTGGACATATACAATTGACACGAATCCTGTCAGGACCCAGCTGGATAGCCGCCGATCGAGTAATGTTGACCACGGCTGCCTTGGCTCCCGAATATGCGTGGATCCCGTCATACCCTTGGAGGCCCGCCAACGAAGCGGTCGAAATGATCGACCCACCGCGCTGTTTGCGCATGATCGGAACCGAGTGTTTGATCCCGAGGAAAACGCCGCGCACCAGAACCGCGAACGTCTTGTCCCAGTCCGCAACCGTGATGTTTTCTATCGGTCCCACGGCGCCGCCGAGACCCGCGTTGTTGTAGGTGATGTCGAGGCGGCCGAACTCTTTGACCGCACGCTCGATCATCGCTTTGACTTCCTCCTCAGAGCTGACGTCTGCTTTTTGGAAGACCGCATTACCACCGTTTTCTTTGCACTCGCGGACCACCGACTCTCCGCCCGCAACGTTGAGATCCGCTACCACTACCGAAGCCCCTTCTTGCGAGAATCGGATCGCAGTCGCGCGTCCCATCCCGCTTGCTGCTCCGGTAATCACCGCCACTTTGTTTTCAAGTCTGCGCATTTCTGCCGCTCCGCCGCCGGATTTTCTCGGCGCGAGGCCTCTGCCCGGGATTTGCTTGCTATCATAAACCGAAATCGAGCCCGCTGGTTAGCTGCCCAACTCGTCGAGGTGTGCCTTGCATCCGCTTTGTCGAAGCGACCAGCCGCAAAGGAGCAGGATCAAACCTCGGCTTACATTCTTCTGCCTGACCGCTAACAGCTGATCGCAGACAGCTTCTTTTCAACCCGTCGGGGGCATTTTCGGGAACTTCGGCAGGGAAGCGTTCATCTGATCCCACGGCTGCGCGCTGGACGTGTAGATATCCATCGCCGGCTTGAAGATACTTGGGTCATCGAGACTGCTGGCAGTTAGAACGATCAAATCTGGCGCAAAGGCTGGCATGCTGAACAGGCGCGAACCACAGTTCGGACAGAAGGCGCGTTTGGAAGTCTTTCCACTGTCAACCTTCGACTCGAAGTATTTCACATCGCCCGTGATCTTGACCGCGTTCCGAGGCACGCCGATGGCCGGATTATACGCTCCGCCACTGGCGCGCTGACAATCGCGGCAATGACAATTACCCATAAACAACGGATCACCGGTGCATTCGTATCGCACCGACCCGCACATGCATCCACCTTGGGCAGCGGCCATGGCTAATCCTCCTTGTTTGTCGTCGCGTCACCAGGGGGGTCTGACCGGTTGTCGAATCCCATCGGTGACACGGCCACGGAGCCACTTATTGTGACCGAACTCAGCTCAGGCAGCAAACAGGGAGGCATTGACCGACCACCAGACCGTCACCTGCCCCCTTTCATCTCTCCGCGGAGGAGCCGGACTCGGACTGGAATGGACCTAGGGTGGCGGAAGCGGCGTAATTTCCACCGGCAGCCCGTCGCCCCATCCATATTTGCGATCGGCGATTGCCGCGACCTTGCACCACAGGTCGTGGTCGGTCTGGCGGTCGAGCACTCGCGCGGTCGCGTCAATTTGCCGCTCCCCTATCCGAACACTGGCTTTGCGATTTTGCCGGATGTTCTTTACCCATCCGGCGGCTTCGCCTTTTTCGGCGAACAGGTAGACGCGTTCGTCGCAGACGACAAACCAAATCTCGATCTCGCGCGGCAGTCCGGTCGTGCGTCCGACAGTAGTCAGATGAAGGACCGGCTCATGCGCAACGCTCTGGAGATTTTTGCTTGCCACCAGAACCACTTTTTACCGATAGCTCAGCCGCTCTAGGTGTTCAGGATACCGCGCGCCCTGCACGGTAATTTGGGACGCAGCGCGTTCGATCTCGCGGAGATCATCGCGGGTTAGTTCGACGTCGGATGCTCCGATGTCCTCCTCAAGACGCTCCAGTTTCGTCGTACCCGGAATCGGAACGATCGACGGCCTCTGTGCAAGCAACCACGCAAGCGCGATCTGGGCAGGCGTAGCTTTCTTTTTCGCTGCGATGGTGCCCAGCAGATCGACCATTGCCTGGTTCGCTTTGCGAGCCTCTGGTGTAAAGCGCGGAATGGTGTTGCGGATATCATCGCCTTCGCTGAATTTGGTGCTCGCATTGATCTTGCCGGTGAGGAACCCCTTACCCAGGGGACTATACGGAACGAAGCCAATCCCCAGTTTCTCGCAAGTCGGGATAACCTCCTCTTCAGGGCGTCTCCACCACAGCGAGTATTCGCTCTGCACCGCGGCGACCGGCTGAACGGCGTGAGCACGCCGAATGGTATGAGCGGCGGCTTCCGAAAGCCCGAAGTGTTTCACCTTGCCTTGCTGAATCAGGTCCTTGACCGCTCCCGCGACTTCTTCGATCGGCACATTCGGATCAACTCGGTGCTGGTAGAAGAGAGCAATCGCTTCCACTTGGAGGCGCTTGAGCGAGGCCTCTGCCACCCGCCTGATATGATCGGGGCGGCTGTTGAGACCGCCCCGGCGTTCACCTGTTTCGAGATCGATGTCCCATCCGAACTTGGTTGCGATTACCGCTTGATCTTTGAAGGGTGCCAGCGCCTCGCCCACCAGCGTCTCGTTCAGGAACGGGCCGTAAGCCTCAGCAGTATCGAAAAACGTGAGACCACGTTCGAAAGCTGCACGAATCAAGTCGATTCCCTGCTGCTGGTCGACGGCTGGACCGTAGCCGACATTCAGTCCCATGCATCCGAGTCCAATCGCCGAAACCTCAAGACTGCTTCCGAGTTTGCGCTTTTGCATAGTCAAGCTCCTGGTCAAGATTTCTGCGGCTGCGGAAATTTTGTCTGCCTCACCAATCGTTGTGAACTCAAATCTAGGGGGCGTCGACGCATGCGACTAGGTGGTAGAATTCGCATGAAGTTATGAGAGGTGCTCATGAATGGCCGCCGATAACCTTCATGATCTCCGAGCCTTTGTAGCGGTGGCCCGCGAGCGCAGCTTTACCCAAGCGGCGGCGCGGCTCGGTGTGTCCCAGTCCGCACTCAGCCATACCATTCGGGGACTCGAAGAGCGGCTAGGTATCAGGCTGCTCACCCGGACGACGCGGAGCGTATCACCGACCGCGGCGGGCGAGCGGCTCTTTCACAAGCTAGGGCCGCGTTTCGAGGAAATCGACACCGAACTCAGGGCGCTAAGTGAACTAAGACAAAAGCCGGCCGGTGTGATTCGGATCACGGCCACTGACTACAGCCAATACCGTGCTCTTGCCGAAGCTACCGAAACTGTTGCGCGAGTATCCAGACATCCAGGTCGAGATCGCGATCGAGTACGGCCTCACCGATATCGTTGCGCAACGCTATGACGCGGGAGTGCGATCTGGTGACCAGGTCGCGAAGGACATGATCGCGGTACGCATCGGACCGGACGGCAGAATGGCGGTCGTGGGGGCTCCGTCGTACTTTGCGAAGCACCCCCCTCCGAAGACGCCGCGGGATCTCATGGAACATAATTGCATCAATCTGCGTCTTCCGACGCGCGGCGGCTTGTATGCGTGGGAGCTCGAAAAGGGTAAGCGCAGGCTGAACGTCCACGTGGACGGCCAGCTCATCTTTAACGATACCTATCAACTTCTCAAAGCCGCGCTGGCCGGATTCGGTCTAGCCTATGTGCCCGAGGAGCTGGCGCGTCCTCACCTCGCCAGGAGTCGTCTGAAGCGAGTGCTTGAGGATTGGTGTCCGCCGTTTTCGGGCCCCCATCTGTATTATCCAAGCCGGCGCCAAAGTCACTCCCGCCTTCTCTTTGCTTGTCGAAGCGCTGCGCTATAGGCGCTCCTGAAGATGCAGCTGCCGATTTCAGTTTCGGTGAGATCACTCGACCTTTGCATCGTGCCAGCTCGCGGGAGTTCCAAAGTCTTCGCTTCGGCGTTACGCGACTAGTAGCGCTCGACAAAGACCGTGACAGGGGCGGCTAGGCTCTCCCTCAAGGAGGATCCATAACGCCAAGCTTGGCGCAGGGGACCGTTACGCCATCAGCCGCTTGATACAACCTGCAGCAACCCCGAGTTGTGCACGATTTGTCCGCCCACGACAGTCATCAAGCTCTCCGTAGCCGGCAGGCTACCCAATGGCATGGTGAAGATGTCTTGCGAGAGCACCGCGAGATCGGCCAGTTTGCCGGGCGTGATAGTCCCCTTGTTTTGCTCCTCAAACTCCCCGTATGCAGCGCCATGCGTGTATGCTTCGACCGCCTGCTCGACGGTAAGCGCTTCCGAGGGGCGCGCTGGATGCGTCGCGGCGAACATCAGGTTCATGTAAGGATTCAGCGGACCGTCCGAGCCGAGCGCGAACGGGATGCCCGCTTCTATGAGCGAACGAGCCGGCAGATATTCGAACGGTTCCCCATAGCGGGCCTTGAGCAAGTCGTCGAATGCGAAGTGGCTCGGGTTCTGAACCACAATCACACTCAGATCGCGCGCGCGGGTGATCAGATCCGGGAGCAGACCGTCGCCGTGTTCGATTCGCGCCCGCCGCGGCTTCCAGTCGACCTGCTTTGCTTCTGCTTCCATCGCATTCAGGAACGTCTCGGCCGTCCAGTCGCCGACCGCGTGCACCAGCACCGGATCGTTGCTTTCCACCGACTCTCGGAGCATCGCGCGCATTTCCTGCTCGGGCAGGTAGGACTCGCCCTTCCAGCCGGGGCGATCGCGATAATCGCGGCGCTGCGCGGCGCGCCGCTCGAGCGGCGTTCCATCGAGTAGCCACTTGGTGCCGCTCACCGTGATTCGCGAGTTTGCCATCGATCGCGTGGGCAGGTCCCGGCCCTCCTCGAGATCGCGAGAGTTGGAATTGGTCGGTGGAAACCGAATCACGCGAACTCGAACGGGCAAGTTCGCACGCTCCAGCACGCGCAGGTACTGCCCCGGTAGTAGCGCGAAGATCTGGAGTGACGTGATGCCGAAGCGGATCGCGTCGTGTGCGAGCCGCTGCACGCTCGCAATCGCGTCTTCATCGGAGACCCCCCGCGCAAGCCTGCGCCAGGGGCCCCATTGCGCATAACCGAACAGCTTCCCGGTGATTCGCCGCGTTCCGTGAACCCGCTCGCAACAGCCCCCCAGAGGATCCGGCTCATCGTCGGAAATCGACAGCGCGGCCATCGCCTTGGTGTTGTACACGCTGCCATGGCCGAAGTAAGCGTTTAGGCGCACCGGATGCTCGGGTGCGACCCGGTCTAGGTCGAAGCGCGTGGCGCGCGGATCGTTGACGACCCCGATTCCGTGGGTGCCCAAAATCCAACTGCCCTTGGGGACTTCCTCGGCCGCGGCCGCGACCGCGGCCAGTACTTCCTCCCAGCTCGGCTCCAGGGTGTTAAGCGGCAGCACGACGGCGCGCGGATCGGGGGTGTGATGAACATGGGCGTCGTTGAAGCCGGGAACCACGACGCCTCCCCTAATATCGATCCGTCGGGTACGAGCGCCAGCCGTCGCCGCGATTTCGTTGGTCGTTCCGATCGCTGCAATACGATCTCCGTTGATCGCGATTGCTTGCACGTATCTGCAAGCTGGATCGGCTGTGAATACCTTCCCGTTCAGCAGGATGAGGTCGGGAGCCAACGGCGACTGCTCACT
Source organism: Deltaproteobacteria bacterium (assembly GCA_019237115.1). Lineage (GTDB taxonomy): Bacteria > Desulfobacterota > Binatia > Binatales > Binataceae > JAFAHS01. The sequence goes on along the minus strand of JAFAHS010000222.1, from coordinate 6,798 downwards.
TGGGGGAGACCCGTGCGAGTCCTCTTGGTCCGAGCGTCTGGCCATTGGCATGCACCTCCTGCGAGGACTTAATTGCCCAAATGGCTCTGCCGAGTGCCGAGGTTTTAGCGCAGCCGATGCTAGAGCCCGGTCGCCCAGAGATCAACCTTTCGGTTACTTTCCCCGAAATGAAACGTCCGACTCGTCCTGGATTCCGCGGTTCACAGGAAGTCCTCAGTCGTCGCTAGGGTACTTTGGGTCTGCTTCGATGCAGGCACCCTTTGCATCTTTTTTCGATGGTCTAACCCATCGATTGTCCGAGGGCGAGCCACAACGCGAAGAGAAATCCGGCGACGGTGGGTAACACGATCAGCGAGTGGCCTTCATGTATCGATTCCGGAATCATCGCGTGGGCGACCAGGGCCAACACCGCGCCACCGGCCACCGCCTGAAAGAAAATCGCGATATGCGATCCCGAGCCGACAAAAATCTTGCCCGCGACCGCGGCCACAATTCCGGCGACCAGGACGCTCGACCATAGAGCGAAAATTCCACGCGGCTGGTAGCCCGCCTTTCTCAGCATCGAGGCGCTCGCAGCAGCCTCAGGAATTCCGCCCACGAACATCCCCATGATCAGGGTTATCGAGAGCGTCTTCAATCCAGCGAACCTGGCGCCAATTACCAGGCACCCAGGGATGGTATCGAGGATGTTGCCAAGCACGATCGCGAGACCGGCGCCGGAGCCGGTCTCTGCCAGAAGGCGGTCGGCTTCGCTGCGGCTCAGGTGATCAAGATTGCTGGTTGCGACTCGGGCCCATCGCGATGGATTGCCCCCGCCGGAACTCAGGTTCTTGATGGCGCGCTCGTGACTCAGCCGCTCCACGGCGGTGGCGAGTTTGTGGTCTTTTGCTACCAGCTGCTCGAAATCTTCCCGGGCGATTTCCAGCAGATCGGTACGGGCGGCAGCCTGGATGGTGGCGGTGCGCGGCTCGCCGCTCAGCAACGCCATTTCGCCAAAGGCCTGGCCGTCACTCAGCTCGGCGAGCTTTTCTCCGGCGACGCGGCCGTCGCCCGGTCTGGCGTCGGCCGCTGACATCACGTCAACCTTGCCATTGGCCACGATATACAGCGCATCGCCCGGGTCGCCCGCCTGAAACAGAACTTCACCGCCGTCGAGATGCCGCGAGCGGACGAAAGGCAGGATACGTTCGATTTCTTCGGGTGGCAGATGGCGCAGCAGATCACATTTGGCGAGCAACTTGATTTTCTCTTCCGCGGCTTTGTGCTTGCGACCCAGCGCGTATTCGTAGAAGCGGGTTGGATAGCGAATCGCCGCGCCTTTTTGATCGAGGAACAGGGAGGTCGCGTAATAGATGACGGCGCCGACGGCGAAGCCACCGCTGATAAATGACCAGGCGGCGTTGGCGCTGAAGCCGTGTTGATGGAGCTCCTGAGCGCCTTCGAATGCCAGTTCGATCGCGAGCGCACTGATCAGCGCTCCCGCCGCAAATGCGAGAACACAGGCCAGCACGCGGCGCGAGAGCGGAACGTACAGACCGAGCGCAGCTCCCGCGATCGATGAGGACGTCGTCAGCAACCCCAGCATCGCGACGACGACGATTTCGCGCCACTCGGCCATCGCCGTTACGGCAATCTTATCGATTTGGCGAGATTAATTCTTTCCGCGCTGCGGCAGGGTATCCGGCTCGAACCTGAAGATCGCAACGCTGTCGGGATGAACCGATTCGAGCACGGCATGGACTGCGGGCTTGGCTTCTTCATCAAGGACCGCGAATTCGACTTTGAGCCTCGATGGCGTTGTGGAAGTTACTGAGCAGCGGGGTTGGCGGTCGGGCTTCCGGGCATTCTCTTCGGACAGATCAAAGCCTAAGCACCCCAGTCGCCGGACACATTGGTGAAAGTCATCCAGGGACGAGCGGGAAATCACAGCTTCTATTTTCTTCATATGATTGCCCCGACGATAAGGAACCGCTATCAGGCTCAGAGCATGAACTATGCCCGTCAAGAAACCCGGCATCTTGGCTAGTTTTGGAAATTCCCCTTACTTTCTCTTTTCAGGCTGTAATGGTTCCCTGTTTCACTTTGCAATGCGTCACGAGCCGCTCCCCGTGCGGATTTTTTTGGGAGTGTCCAGCGGTTTGTCAGGTTTGAGGACGAAAATCAGCGGGATAAGGCGCTGCGCTGCCCAGAAGAAAGGCGGGAATCCGGAGGGTTTTCGGCCTCTGCCCACTTCCTTAAGAATTCACTGCCTCCGTTCCGCTCGCCAAGCTTCGGACACCAACGCATGAGTTCGCGTTGCTACCGTTTCCGAGCAGATTCGACAAAACATGAAATTGTGGCCAACCCCTCCTATCGATTGTGCTCGACAAGCCCGATAGTCGATGCCGCAAGCAATAATGCGGCACTTATGTAGCCGCTACATTTATGTAGCTGCTACTTTCGGTGATCTGCTGCGGCAGCATTGGTCTCACGCTCTAAGCGCATCGCACTGCATAACGACGCGCGGCCCCGGACCTCGCGCGGAAGGGTTTTCATCGGAGCAGCACGGAAGTCGAAGCGGGACAACCAGTCCCGCCGCTCGTATGCTAGCAACACTAGACCGAACGTCGTCCGTTCCCAGTACTTTGCCCGAGGGCACTCGCGTTGGTTCTCGGAGCCACCCTGGGTGCGACTGTCCCGGCTTATCCCCCGGACAGGGCTCTTCTCGCAGAAGGCGAGGAATTTCGCGAAACGCAGGCGACGTTCCGCATTGAATTTAGTTAGCAACTAAATTATTTATGGCATGACTATCGCTTGATGTGAGGACGTCATGCCCAAGAGTTTTGAGGCCGCCGACCGTGAAGCATTGCTTGCGCTGTTTGCGCGTATTGATAATCAAGCTTCTGTGGTCGCCACGAGAGCGTTGATCAGGGCGGCGTTTCTCTTCACCAATAAGCCCGATCGCCCTTACCATGCGCTTGGCATGAACGTCTCGGAAGTCGACGTGCTCGCTTCTGTTGCACGAGCCCAAGGCATGGCCCTCACCTGCTCGGAGATTGCCGGGGCGACCCTGATATCCAGGGGCGGGATCACCGGAATTCTCGACCGTCTCGAAGCGCGGGGATTGGTGCGTCGAGAGGGCTCCCGCGACGATCGTCGCAGCACCGTCATTCAGCTGACGGAGAAGGGCGCGGACTTATGCCACAGGCTATTCACTAAGCTGGCCCGCAACGACGAGGACATCTTCGCAAGAGCTCTTAAGCCCGAGCAGATCAGCAAATTCAGCAAACTGCTCGCCTTTCTGCTCGGCAGTCTGAGGCGGAGAGTACCACGACACGAACGGATGCACTCGAGCCCAGCCACTGACATGGACGAATTTGAACCCAACCGCGAGGTTGCTCTGGTCCAGAGTTCGCCCGAAACAAATCAGGGAGAGAGCGCTGGTCCTGAGACGCAAGATGGCGCCTTTGGCCTTGTGCGCCATATCGATGGCGCTCGGGGCTGACCGCGAGTTGCACCAGGCACGGTGAGTGGCGTACTGAGAGGAGGAGCGATGAGATACCGCGCGATCAACCTAGTCGCCGCTTCCGCGTGCTTGGGCTGCGGGATCGCTTACACCGTAGCGAATAGACCACTGACCTCGATCGCAATCCTGGTCGTGCTCGGACTTGCGAATCTGGCATTTATTCTGGTGCGCTAATGCGTTCCACACCTGGCCCTAACCCGGAGATTCACGAGAATCGCCGGGTCAATCGTCACAGAAATTGAAGGGTTCAGCGGGCGGATCTCTAAGGTCTCGCCTGAACCACGGCTCTCGCTGGGCTTAGCCCGCGCGACTTCAGCACCGCTTCAGAGATCGACCATTTCTAACCAACCGCTGCGCCGCCCGTGCCAGGCAAGAGACTCGTTTTAAGACCAGGGTTCTCGGCATCCCGTGGCGAATCTCAAGCCAGCCGCGTTAGGCATCGCTATTGCTAGCGAGTTTCCAGGCGGAGGTTCAGAAATGAAAGCTAAAGACGCCGCGAACGGACATCAGGCCGACTGCTTCGTAGCGCTCCCTGATCTGGAAGGGCCGATGATCAACAGTCTGGTTTCGTGTTTGGCACGTGAACACGTGAAACTGGACGAGCAGATCCTGCAGTTGGCTCTGGTGGCTACCAGGCTCGCTGCAAATCCGAACGACAATGAAGTTAGCGGGCGCGCGATGGAAGTGTGGGAGGGCATCCGGCACTATCTCTGGTCGCATCTGCAGATCGAAGATGAACTTGTCGTTACCTGGGGCACCACGCATCACGCGATTGCAGGCGCACTCGGCGAAACGCTTGAGAGCGAGCGCCAGGAGATGCGCAGGTCATTAGCCGGGCTCGGGTCTTACGCCCGACTTCGCGGAACCCCAAAAGATTCGCGCGACCGCGAGGGTTTTGCGAAAGCGCTGCTTGCGCTCTCGCGAATGCTCGCCACGCACGTCGAGCGCTACGAAGGCGAAGTGCTGCCGGCGATTCAGCGTTCGGTGTTTCATGCGTAGGCGTTTTCGAGGAATTGAACGATCTTAGGTCCGCGCCACGATTCGGGGGCCGTAACGCGCACCGGCGCGGAGGCTTGCGGCTTGGAGGGCCAGGCTATATAATTGCATATACAAGCTCTATGAAGCCCAAGACCACCAGACGGGTTGGAGCAGAATGCCTCGGGTTTACTGCCCGGCTGCTGAGTCGGGTGATTTCGGCGGTGTACGACGACGCTCTGGCCGGGGTTGGTTTGAAGGTAAGCCAGTTCAGCCTGCTCAACGCAATTGCAAACGGCGAAGACCCGCGGCCAGCGGAACTGGCGAAATCTCTTGCGATGGACGAGTCAACGCTTAGCCGCAATGTCGCACGCATGTGCGCCCGGGGATGGCTTCGTCTGGAACCTGGGACCGAGGATCGGCGCAGCCATCAAATTACGGTGAGTGAAAAGGGAATGGGGTTGCTGAGAAGGGGTTACCCGGCTTGGCAAAGAGCTCAAGGCCAAGTCATCAAGCGGCTGGGCCCGCAGGGAGTTACCGCTCTCAAGTCGGTCACCAGGAAATTGCGTGCCTCCAGCTGATTGGGCCGGCCTTGGTCCTCGATTTTCCCAGAAATTTCATCTGCGTCGTTCTTACGAAAACCAGGTTTAGGAGCGCCCGGGTTCTGTAGCCGCTGGCTTGTAGCGGCCGCAATCGCCATGCCCGCGTCCACCTGCTTTTTCCGCTTGTTGGCCAGATATTTGTATATGCAACCACGGTTTAGGTATTCGCGACTGTCTATGAACAAATATAATCGAGCATCCATCCAAACCACCGGTGAACAATCTCTCGCTCTTCGCGAACAGCGTCGCGATTTGCAACCCGGATCTCCGATCGCTGACTCGGATGACGGAGTTTCACCTGACGAACAGAAGGCGTTTAAGGAAACTCCACGAGTCGATCCTCAGCTCGCGGTCCCAGACAAAAGAAATTCAGCCCGTGTTGATGAGAAGCGAGGGGTCTGGGACGGACGCCTTTCGCTGCTTGAGGCAACCCGCGAGGCCCAGATCGATGTTCACGGGGTTGGCGAGATGAACGGCCGAAATAAACCGGGGCAGATTCCCATACCCGGTTTCGACGAAGCGTGGAGAATTTCCTCCGCCGATCGCCAAATTTATCGGATTCAGGATTGCGCGCGCGGGAAGCGGTCGAGCTACGATACGCATGCAACTAGATCAAATGCAAAATCGCCTTTTGCTGATGGCGGCGTAACTCAAACTGATCCCAAGCACGCGTCTTAGCTTATAGGTGTCTCTCATGCGGCAGTTGCAACTGATGGCTTTTGGCGAACCTTCGGATGTTATCCAACTCAACACCCTCCCCGAACCGGCCCTCGGTCCCGAGGAAGTGCTCGTTTCGATGGAAGCGGCGCCACTCAATCCCTCGGACTTTTTGCTGGTCCGTGGCGTCTATGCGGTCCGGCCGCCCCTTCCATTTTCGCTCGGTGCGGAAGGCGTCGGCCGAGTGAAGGCTCTGGGATCGAAGGTCGATACCGCCCTGCGGGGCAAGCGGGTCGTGATCGTTCCCAACTACGAGCAGGGCACCTGGTCGGATAAGGTCGTCGTCCCGGCACGCAATATCGTCCCCGTCGCCGACGACACCGATCCCGCGCAACTTGCGATGATCGGAATCAACCCGGCGACCGCCTATCTCCTGCTCCATCGCTACGTCTCCCTGATGCCCGGCGACTGGATCGGTCAAACCGCCGCCAATTCAGCCATGGGACAGTACATCATCGCGCTTGCCAGGCTGGCCGGAGTCAAAACCCTCAACGTAGTGCGCCGCCCCGAGGCCGCCGAACAGGTCCGCCAATTTGGCGGTGACCGCGTGGTACTCCAGGGCGATAACCTGCGCCACGACATAGACGAGGCTCTCGGCGGTAAGAAGCTTAGTCTCGTCCTCGATTTCCTGGGGGGATCTCCCGCAGGAGACCTGGCCAGGTCGCTTAAACCCGGCGGCTCGATCGCGGTATATGCATTTCAACACGGGTGGCCGGAACTGTCGCCGGAATTCTTATTTAACAATCTTAACCTTCACGGATTCTGGCTCGGCAACTGGCTCCGAAACGCACCACGCATTGAGATTCAAGAGCTTTACCAAAAGCTGGCCGACCTGGTGGCCGATGGCTCGCTGTCCGCGGTCGTCGAGAATGTTTATCCGCTTGACCAGTTCAAGGAGGCGATCGATCGTTCCTTGAAATCCAATCGCAATGGAAAGGTCCTGCTAAAACTCGGCGCTGACTGATGCATCCCTGGCTGGGTGTTGAATGGCCAATGTAG
>JAFAHS010000572.1 GCA_019237115.1 Deltaproteobacteria bacterium | reverse complement strand
CACAATCTTCCGAGACACTCCTGGCAACCCGGCTGATAAGCGATACCAACGTGCAGGCGATAGGGATGCAGGCCCGCATCCCTGAAGTCGCGCATGAACAGCTCATCCTGCGCGCTCGCTTGAGGGGGCTCGAGCAAGGCGACAGGTTCGCCTAGCGGGTCGCTGGTGCCTCGCACGCGGTATAGCCTCTCGGCGAGTTCGTAGTAGGGCTGCATTGCGTCGTAAGAGATCGGCCAGCCTCCAGTCGGATGCTCTAATCTCGGGACCGCTTCAAAGTCGGAACGCTCGAAGCGCTCGAGCGCGGCTCCATAGATTAGCGTCGAGCCGCCTGAGCCACAGCCAAGTGGCGCAAATAGTTCGCTCACAGCTCCGTCAACTTCGGCCGTGATACGATCAGGCCAATGTCCTGCGGCCAAACGCTTCTCGGGAGTTTCGGACAGGTTGGCGTCTGAACCGTCGGCCACGGTTTGCGGACCCTTTTCGAGAAACAGAACACGAAACCCTTGAGATGCCAGACGGTAGCCGATCGTTGCGCCTCCCATTCCCGTTCCGATCACAATCGCGTCCCACAGGGTCTCGGTGCTCGAATTGCCCATGGTCATTACACCATTTTTCCCATTTTGCTCGATCCCACAGAGCTCGCCTCCCCTCGGTCGAGCCTATGTGCTCTCCAAGAGCACCGCGACTCCGACGATTTTTCCGAGGCACCGCAGATCCCCCAAGAGCGGAATAGACCACTTACGGTCTCCAAGTCTTCACGTCTGCTTCGCTAACAACTTTTGTGGTCGCGGATTACAAAATGTGACCGCTTCGCCGACCATTGAACCAGTGCCTTCCGTCAACTCGCAACTCGCGGATTTCTCAGCGTGACTTCTATGCCATCGGGTTTAACCGGGTCGAAACTGGATTTCCAACGGCGCCAGAATCAGGGTCGAGACCCGCCAAGATTCGCTTTGGAAGGCGAAACTCCAGCTGCAAACACTTAAATCACAACGGTCATCGCGTCAGTTGTGAAATTTTACGCGTAGGGAACTAGATTTGGTTCGAAATCTGGAAATCTCCGGCGTGAGTTTCTCAATCATTACTGAGAGAGACTTAAGACAATACAGCCAGAATTTGCAGGGTTTCGGCCAGCAGACAGCGAGGGGCGGGCATGGATCTCTCGGCAATCTGAGATTGGCAAAACCAACCTTTAGACGATCGCTGCTGTATATGCATGGTGTGGTCGCCTGTTTCCGCTGGCTTCGAGCCTACCATTTTTTGAAGTTTTCGGCTTCTTGACCCGGCCCCAAGGGTGTCCGCCAGGGCGGTTCAGCTTTGGTGGACCCGGGCGTGGAGCCGCCCGCGGTCGAGAGTGCCGGCACCGGAGAGAAAGGATGAGCTTGCGCAAGCGGGCAGGAATCCTGCCGGCGGTTCGACGCGGCAAGGTCAGGGGTCCCGCCTCCGGGACGAAGAGTGAACACCGCCGCGGAGAAAGGACCGACGCGGTTCGTCGAGTCAGGGGCTGGCCTGCTCTGGCGAGCGAATGATACCGGCGAATAGGCGCCTCCAGACACCTGCACCATAGAGGCGGAACCGGTCGAGATACAGGTACACGACAGGCGTCGTATAGAGCGTCAGGACCTGGCTCATGAGAAGCCCGCCGACGATCGCGATTCCGAGCGGGCGGCGCAACTCCGAACCAGTTCCGGTGCCCAGCGCGAGCGGCAGGCCGCCGAGTAGAGCCGCCGCGGTCGTCATCATGATCGGCCGAAATCGCAACACGCACGCCTGGTAGATTGCGTCCCGCGAGCTCTTGCCATCTTTGCGTTCGGCCTCCAACGCGAAATCGATCATCATAATGGCGTTTTTCTTGACGATGCCGATCAACAGGATTATCCCGATAATTCCAATTACGCTGAGTTCGACGCGGCAAATCAGCAGGGCCAGCAGCGCGCCCACCCCCGCCGACGGAAGGGTCGAAAGGATCGTGATCGGATGCACGTAACTTTCGTAGAGAATGCCGAGCACAATATATACGGCGGCCAGCGCGCCCAGAATCAGCAACGACTCGTTGCGCAGGGAGTCCTGAAAGGCTTGTGCGGTGCCCTGGAAATTGCCGTGGATGTTGGACGGTAAACCGATTTGTTTCTCAGCCGCGGCGATTGCGTCCACCGCCTGGCCGAGCGCGACTCCGGGCTGCAGGTTGAAAGAAATGGTGACCGACGGAAACTGGCCCTGGTGGTTCACCGCCAGCGCGGTGGTCGAAGGAGCATAGTGGGTGAAAGTGCCAAGCTTCACCAACTGTCCGCTCGGGGTGGACATGAAAATATGGTTGAGTGAATCTGGGTCCTGCCAGAACTCGGGTGCCACCTCCATCACCACGTGATACTGGTTCAGCGGCGTGTACATGGTCGAGACCTGGCGCTGCCCGAATGCATCGTAGAGAGTGTTGTCGATCGCGGCCTGGGTGAGGCCGAGGCGGGCCGCGGTGTCGCGATCGACGACCAGGTTGGCGGCCAGACCGGCGTCCTGCTGATCGCTGCTCACGTCGACCAGCTGCGGCATCGATCGCATCTTGCGCAGCAGCTTGGGCGCCCACTGGTTGAGCAACGCCAGGTCGTCGCTTTGCAGCGTGTACTGGTACTGAGCGTTCGCCATTCGACCGCCGATCTGGAGATCCTGGGTGGCCTGCAGATAAAGACTTGCGCCGGCCACCTGGGCAACACTCTTGCGGATGCGTGCGATTACCTGGTCAGCGTTAAGTTTGCGCTGGCTGTAAGGCTTGAGCGTAATGAACATCCGGGCCGTGTTGGTCCCGCTGCCATTGCGGCCGCCCGTGAATGCGACGGTGTGGTCGACTGCAGGATCCTGGCTGATAATATTCACGTACTCGGCAAGGTGCTTGGTTAACGACTGGAACGAAGTGTCCTGGTCGGCCTGTACTGCACCCTGGATTCGGCCGGTATCCTGCTGCGGGAAAAACCCCTTGGGGATAGCCACGTACAAGTAGCCGCTGATGCCGACCATGGCGATGGTTATCGCGAGCATGAGTCGCGGATGATCCAGTACCCATGACAGGCTCGACGTGTAGTGTTCGTGCAACCAGTCAAAGCCGCGCTGACTCGCCTGGTACCAGCGCCCGTGCTCTTCGCCGTGTTCACCGAGCAGATGAGCGCACATCATCGGTGTGGTGGTCAGCGAGATGATCAGCGACACTGCGATCGCAACCGACAGAGTGACCGCGAACTCGCGGAACAGTCGGCCCATGATTCCGCCCATCATCAGGATCGGGATAAATACCGCGATCAGGGAGATGCTGATCGAAATTACCGTGAAGCCGATTCCGCTGGCGCCTTCAATCGCGGCCTCCAGCGGCGCCATGCCCATCTCCCGGTAGCGGGTTATGTTCTCGATGACCACGATCGCGTCGTCGACCACGAAGCCGGTCGAAATCGTGAGCGCCATCAGCGAGAGGTTGTCGAGCGTGTAGCCGCACAGGTACATGACGCCGAAGGTGCCAATCAGCGAAATCGGCACCACGATTCCCGGGATCAGCGTGGTGCGCCAGCTGCGCAGAAAAACGAACACCACCAGGATCACGAGCGTTATGGAGATGAGCAGCGTGATCTCGACGTCCCGCACCGAGGCCCGGATCGTCACCGTGCGGTCCAGCACTACCGTCGCGTCTATCGCAGGTGAGATCGCTGCCATCAGGGATGGCAGCGAAGCCATGACTCTATCGACGGTGCTTATGATGTTGGCGTTGGGCTGACGGAAAATGACCAGCAGGATGCCGGCCGTGCCGTCGGCCAGTCCCAGGTTGCGCAGGTCTTCGACCGAATCGCGCACCTCGGCCACGTCGGAAAGCTTGACCGCGGCGCCGTTCTGATAGCGGATGATTAGCGGTTGATAATCCGCCGCGGTCAGCAACTGGTCAGTGGTACTCAGGGAGCGCGCGGTGGTGTCGTCGGCGAGCTCGCCCTTGGGCCGATTGGTATTCGCGGCGGCCAGCGCGGTGCGCACCTGTTCGAGGCTGATACCGAGATTGCTTAGCTGCGTCGGGTTCAGCTCGACGCGCACCCCCGGCAGCGCGCTGCCCCCGACGAACACCTGGCCGACGCCCACCATCTGGGACAGTTTCTGGGCGAGGATCGAATAGGCGGCATCGTAGATCTTGCCACGCGTCAGGGTTTTGGAATTGAGCGCGATGATCAGAATCGGCGCGTCCGCCGGGTTGACCTTCTGATAGGTCGGATTTCCTGGCAGATCGCTCGGCAGTTGGCTGCGGGCCGCATTGATCGCCGCCTGCACGTCGCGCGCTGCCGCGTCGATGTTTCGCGACAGGTCGAATTGCAGCACGATGCTGGTGTTACCGAGCGTGCTGGTCGAGGTGAGCTGATTGAGGCCTGCGATGCGCCCGAACTGCCGCTCCAGCGGAGTTGCTACCGAGGAGCCCATCGTCTCCGGGCTGGCGCCGGGAAGTTGGGCCTGTACCTGGATGGTTGGGAATTCAACCTGCGGTATCGGTGAAACGGGGAGCAGCTGGAAGGCGACGATACCCGCGAGCGCGATCGCGATGGTAAGCAGGGTGGTGGCGACCGGCCGGCGTATGAAGATTTCCGAGATCATCGCGCGGCGGGGGCCTCGGCTAGCGAGGTGCCCGAGCGCTTGCTGGCGAGCCTCTCGCCGAGTCGATCGAAGGCCAGAAAGATAACCGGAGTTGTGTAGAGCGTCAGGACCTGGCTTAGGAGCAAGCCACCCACGATCGCGATTCCCAGCGGACGGCGCAGTTCCGATCCGGTGCCGGTCCCTAGGGCCAGGGGCAATCCGCCCAGCAGCGCCGCCATGGTGGTCATCATGATGGGACGAAAGCGGAGCAGGCAGGCCTGGTAGATCGCCTCGCGTGCGGGGTTGCCGTTCTTGCGCTGCGCTTCCAGCGCAAAGTCGATCATCATGATGGCGTTTTTCTTGACGATGCCGATCAGCAGGATGATTCCGATGAGCGCGATGACGTTCAGTTCACTGCCGCAAATCATCAGCGCGAGAATGGCGCCGACCCCTGCGGATGGCAGCGTCGAGAGAATCGTGATCGGATGGATGTAGCTTTCGTACAGAACCCCCAGCACGATGTACACGGTGACCAGCGCGGCGAGGATCAGGAGCGGCTCGTTGGTCAGCGACGCCTGGAAGGCCTGCGCGGTACCCTCGAATTGCCCCTGTACGCTCTCCGGCATTCCGATCTCGCGGGTCACCGTGTCAATCGCATCGACTGCGTCGCCCAGCGAGTAGCCGGGCGCGAGATTGAACGAGAGGGTGACGGTCGGAAATTGCCCCTGGTGGTTCACCACCAGTGGCACATCCCCTTCCTCGTAATGCGTGAACGCGCTCAGCGGCACCTCGCCGCCGGTCGCTGAACGAATATAGATCTCGTTGAGAGCCGCGGGGTTCTTCTGAAACGCCGGGTCAACCTCGAGCACGACATGGTACTGATTGGCTTGGGTAAAAATGATCGAAATTTGCCGCTGCCCGAAGGCGTCGTACAAGGTGTTGTCGATCATCTGCGGGGTTATGCCCAGGCGCGAAGCGGTCTGCCGGTCGATCACCAGCTGCGCCTGCCTGCCTGAGTTTTGCTGATCGCTTGCGACGTCCTGCAGCGCGGGAACGGTTTTCAACTTGTTCACCAGCTTGTCGGTCCAGGTCGCCAATTCGGCCGCGTTGGGATCCTGGAGGCTGTACTGATATTGGGTCCGGCTGACCCGGTCCTCGACCGTGAGGTCCTGCACCGGCTGCAGAAACAGGGTGATGCCCTTGACGTTGGCGGTCTGCAGCGACATGCGGCGAATGATCTCGCTGATACTCGCGTTGCCGCGTTCTTCGAGCGGCTTCAGGTTGATCAAAAACCGTCCGCTGTTGACGGTGGTGTTGGTGCCGTCCACGCCTGCGAACGACGACAGGCTTTGCACCGCCGGGTCTTGCAGAATGATGCGCGCGAGGTCCTGCTGGCGTTCGATCATGGCCGGGAAGGAAATGTCCTGGGGCGCTTCGGAGACGCCCTGGATCACGCCGGTGTCCTGGAGCGGAAAGAACCCCTTGGGCACCACGATATACAGCACGATAGTCAGCACCAAGGTGCCGATCGCCACCCACAAAGTGCCGCGCTCGTGCTCCAGCACCCAGCGCAGGGTCCGGCCGTAAAAAGCGATCGCATCCGCAAACACCTTCTCAGACTTGTGGTAGAACCAGGTCTGCTCCGCTTCCGGAGTGTAAGAAAGCAGGCGCGCCGACATCATCGGAGTGAGAGTCAGCGAGACGATTGCCGAGACCAGAATCGTAACCGCTAGCGTAACAGCGAATTCCCGGAACAGCCGACCCACGATGTCGCCCATGAACAGGAGCGGGATCAAAACCGCGATGAGTGAGACCGTCAATGACACGATGGTGAAACCGATCTGCTCGGAGCCCTTGAGCGCCGCCGCCAGCGGAGTCTCGCCCGCCTCGATGAAACGCGAGATGTTCTCGATCATAACGATCGCGTCGTCCACCACAAAGCCGGTCGAGATGGTCAAGGCCATCAGGGTCAGGTTGTTCAGGCTGTACCCGAGCAGATACATGATGCCGAAGGTCCCGACGATCGAGAGAGGGACCGCGACGCTGGGGATGATGGTCGCCGCCAGGTTGCGCAGGAACAGGAAGATGACCATCACCACCAACGCGATGGTCAGCATCAGCTCGAACTGAACATCGGCGACCGAGGCGCGAATCGTGGTGGTCCGGTCGGTCAGGACCGCGACCTGCACCGAGGCGGGCAGCGAAGTTTGCAGGCGGGGCAGCAGCGCCTTGACCCGATCGACCACCGCGATGATATTGGCGCCCGGCTGCCGCTGAATATTGAGAATCACCGCGGGCGTCTGGTTCATCCACGCCGCCTGCTTCACGTTCTCCGCGCCATCCACCACCTTGGCGACGTCTCCCAGCTTGATCGGAGCCCCGTTGTGGTAGGCGACTATCACCGACCGGTAGTCCCGGCTGGTAAAGAGCTGGTCGTTAGCCCCGATGGTATAGGCCTGGCTCGGCCCGTCGAAATTACCTTTTGCCTGATCGATGTTGGCCGAGGTTATCGCGGTGCGCAGATCCTCCAGCGTCATCCCATATGCGGCGAGCGCGGCCGGGTTCGCCTGCACGCGCACCGAGGGCTTCTGCCCGCCGCCGACCGTCACCATCCCGACCCCTGTCAGCTGCGAGATCTTCTCGGCCAGCCGCGTGTCGGCCAGGTCTTCGACCTGCGACAGCGGCAACTCCTTGGAAGTCAACGCCAGCGTGAGAATCGGTGCGTCAGCGGGATTTACCTTGCTGTAGACGGGGGGATTGGGCAAATCGGTCGGCAGGTAGGTCGTCGCGGCGTTGATGGCCGCCTGCACTTCCTGCTCCGCCACATCGATATTCAGATCGAGCGTGAACTGGAGCGTGATGACCGAGCTGCCGTACGAGCTGTTGGAGGTCATCTGGCTCAGCCCCGGCACCTGTCCGAACTGGCGTTCCAGGGGCGCCGTGACCGACGACGCCATCACGTCGGGACTCGCGCCCGGGTAGAAGGTCAATACCTGGATGGTTGGATAGTCGACCTGGGGGAGTGCGGAGACCGGCAGTTCGAGATACGCGACCAGCCCGGTCAGCATGATCGCAATCATCAGCAGCGAGGTTGCGACCGGCCGCAGGATAAAGAGCCGCGACGGATTCATTGCGTGGCCCCGGACGAGATCGGATTTGCTGCGAGCTGGACGCTCACCCGGCTACCCTGGCGCAGCTTGTCCGTTCCATCCACTACTACCAATTCCCCCGGATTAAGTCCCGACTCGATCGCGGCGGTCCCACTCTGCGCCGCGCTCAGCTTGACCATGCGCATATCCACGGTCTGATCGGGCTTGACTACGTAGACAAAGGAACCTTGCGAGCTGCGCTGCACTGCGACTGCGGGAATCAGCACGGCGTCGTGCTTGGTTTCAACCAGCAACTTTGCATTCACGAATTGGTTGGGAAACAGCGCGTTGTCCTCGTTGGGAAACGAGGCCTTGAGCTTCACCGTGCCGGTGCTCTGATCGATTTCGTTGTCCAGCGTAAGCAGGGTTCCGCTCGCCAGTACGGTCTTGAGGCTGCGGTCGTATGCTTCGACCGGAAGCTGCGGCGTCGCCTTGATCGCGGTTTCCACCCCGGGCAGGTCGTCCTCGGGGATGCTGAAGATCACGGCGATCGGCTGAAGCTGCGTGATGACCAGCAGTCCCTGGGTGTCGGCGGCGTGAACGATGTTGCCCGGGTCCACCAGGCGCAGTCCGACGCGGCCACTAATTGGCGCTGTTATCTGCGAGTAGGTGAGATTAAGCTTCGCGCTATCGATAAGCCCCTCATCGTTCTTGACCGCGCCCTCGTACTGGCCGGCCAACGAGAGCTGATTGTCGAGGTCCTGCTTAGCGACGATATTCTGCGCGAAGAGTTGCCGGTAACGGTCCAGCTGACTGCGCGCGTTTACCAGCGAGGCGCGATCGCGCGCCATCTGCCCTTGTGCTTCCGTGAGCTGTACCTGGAAGGGACGCGGATCGATCTCGGCGAGCAGGTCCCCTTCCTTCACCATCTGTCCTTCCTTGAACAGGACGCGGACCAGTTCCCCGTCGACTCGGGTGTGCACGGTGACGGTCTTGAACGGCGTCACGGTCCCGATTTCGGTCAGGTACAGATTGAGATCGCCGCGCTTGGCAGCGGCGGCCGCGACCGGCACGCTCTGCTTGTGGATGGCGGCGGCCGCATCGCTCGATTGGCCGCTGCGCCCCAGCCCGGTCACGAGACGGTACAGCACGAAAACCACCAGCAGGGCCCCCGCCCAGAACCACCAGCGGCGGCTCATCGTCCTCAGCTGGGTGGCCAGGCCCTCGGCCTGGGTAAAGCGCGCGCTGGCAGGGCGGTCGGCGCCGGTCATGGAGGTGTCTGAATTCATCGCGTCTTCTCGATCTCTCTCACCCCATCATCATATTGACGATCCGGGAGCCGAAATGATTTCAACAGGAGCGAATTGCGGATTTCGCGGACACACGACGCCGCACACCGGGTGCCGGCGGTTAAACCGGCATAAACCTTCAGCGTGGGACTCGTGCGCCCGGAAACGGACCGGACTGTTCACGTTCTTGTCTATCATCTCAATTGTGGACCCGCGAGTCCACATGTCGATCACGGCGCGTTTGAGCGCTCCGCGTCAGTTCCGTTTGCAGCCGTCCAGAAACAGCGAAACGATCGCGTCGATTGCGTCTTCGAGCCGCACGGTTTCGCGCTGGTAGCGCTGCACGCCACGCATCATACCGAGCAGACATTCCGCGAGCAGTTCATAGTCGAGGTCTGCGCGGATGCGGCCCTCGCGGCCGGCCTGCCGCAGCACGTCGCTGACCAGCCGCGCGAGGTGACCTCGTTCGGTGCGGTAGCGGGTTTCTTCCGCGCGCGGCAGCTTGGTCGGGTCGCGCAGCAAGACGAAGAATTGGCGGCGGTCCCAGAAGTAGGCCATCGCATGGCGCACGATGGTAGTGAGCCGTTCCCGATCCGACTGGACATCCCCGAGCGCCGCCTCGATCTGATTGCACAGCTGCTTGAAGCCTTCGATAACGGTGGCGGCGTACAACTGCTCCTTGGAGCCAAATTGCCGGTAAACACTCCCCTTGCCGACCCCCGCGTGTAGCGCGACTTCGTCGGTGAGGACCTGCTCGAAACCCTTGGCGCCGAACAGCTCCGTGGCGCTGCGGATTATTCGCTGACGCAGCATCGGAATGGGGCGCCGTCCCCGCTTGCGCTTCTCGGCCGTTCGGCGGGTTCTCACCGGGGTGGTGGTTCGTTTGCTCGATCTGATCACAACGCTCGTCTCGCTCTTGCAGCTTTGATCTGCGTATCATCACGCACCAGCCAGAACAACGGCGCCCTTGCGGTCCGCGGTGCGGTGCGGAGAGCGCGAAACGCACCCGACGGCCTGAAGGGGAGCGTGCCGTTTAGTGCTTGCCCGGGCGAACGGTGAGCAGGGGGCAGGGACAACGCGCGACCAAGTGCTCCGCCACGCTGCCCAATAGGAAGCGCTTGATCCCGGTGCGCCCATGGGTCGCGATTATCACCAGGTCGGCACGCAGCTTGGCCGCCTGCCTCACGATCATGGCGGCCGGACTGCTGATCTCGACAACGATCTCGACATCGAAATTTTTGAGCTTGCTCCGTGCAATCTTCCGGAGCTTGAGCTCTGCGTTTTTCTCCATTTCCATGTAGTACTGCGCGGCAAGGCTCGCATCTGCCGCGACCGCGGGAGACAAGGGCACGACGTGGAGCAACAGAATCTTTGCGTGGTGGGTGCGGGCAATCGCGCGCGCGAGCTCGAGTTCGGCGCCCGGGAGGCGCCGAGAAAACTGAATCGGCACCAGGATTCTGCGCCACCCGGCCGCCATGCTCAGATCCGTCCTTTCGCGCCCTCGGCGCGGCCGACTATAGCACGGGTGTGGCGGACGATTACGAGGTCTTCGTTGGTGGGAATGACACGCACCATGCATTTGCTGCCGGCGCTGCTGATTGGATCTTCGTTGGCGGCGTTGCGCTGGCTGTCGATTTCGATTCCTAGGTGCCGCAGTCCTCTGCACACCTCCCATCTCAATTCCGCGTCGTGTTCGCCAATTCCTCCCGTGAACACCAGCGTATCGATTCCTTCCAGCACTGCTGCCATCGCGCCGATCTGCTTGCGCAGCTGGTAGCAGAACATCTGGCGGGCCAGCTCCGCGCGCGGATCGGGTGACTCCTTGAGGGTCCGCATATCGGAGCTGACGGCGGATACGCCGAGCAGCCCCGCGGCACGATTCACCGCTTCGTCGAGTTGCTCCGCCCCGTACCCTTTCTCACGGAGGAGATAAAGAATGAGCCCCGGATCGAGATCGCCGCTGCGGGTGCCCATCATGAAGCCACCGGTCGGTGTGAAGCCCATGGTCGTATCCACGGACTTCCCGTCGCGCACGGCGGCCAGGCTGGCGCCGTTGCCGAGATGCGCGATTACCACGCGGCCCCGCGACTGCCCGCCCAGAACGCTCACAATGTATTCGTACGAGAGGCCATGAAAGCCGTAGCGCCGTACTCCGACATCCCAGAGCTCGCGCGGCATCGGAAAACGTGCCGCGATTTCGGGCAGCGTGCGGTGAAACGCGGTGTCGAAGCACACGATCTGCGGAAGTTTCGGGAAACGCGCGCTGATCGCCTCGATCGCCGCAATTGCGGCCGGCAGATGCAAAGGCACGAACGGAACGACCTTGCGCAACGCCGTCAGCACTTCGGGGGTAACCTGTTCGGGCGCCGTATGATCGGGACCGCCATGGACGACGCGATGCCCGACCGCGACGGGCGGCGGGATGTGAAGTTGCTCCAGCCCCGAGAAAATTGCCCCGACGATCTCGTCGAGTCGGGAAAATTCGAAGGGCCCGTCTCTTAAGGTCGCTCCCCTTCCGTCGAGCACCTTGATGCTGGTGCCCGGAATCCCGATGCGATCCACTTGGCCGCCGGCCACTAGCTGCTCATCATCGGCAAGCTGGTACAGCGCAAATTTCAGCGAAGACGATCCGCAATTGATACAGAGAATTA
>JAFAHS010000456.1 GCA_019237115.1 Deltaproteobacteria bacterium | reverse complement strand
GATCAGCACGATCGGCACGCCCATCGCGAAAAACCCAACCCGAAGGCCGAAATGAAGGACCAGGTAGTTGGCCCAGATCGTCACCGCGGTACTGCCGAGCGGAATTCCGGCAAATGCCACGCCCAAAGCCGCTCCGCGCCGGGCGCGAAACCAGTTGGTGATCACCAGCGCGGTGGGGATGATCGTCGATGCGGTAATTCCGACTCCGATCACGATGAAAATCAGCAGAAACGCGGCCGCCGAGTTCGCACGGCTCAGAGCCATATATCCGGCGCCCACCATCGCGGCGCCCGCGATCATCACCGGGCGCGCACCTATTCGATCCAGGAGCCTCCCCAGCAACGGACTGCTCAGTCCGGCGGCCAGCGGCGCCGCCGCACCCAAAGCCGAAAACCACCCGCGACTCCATCCAAAGTGCCTCACCACCGGCAGGAAGAACACCCCGCCGGCGTTCACCGGTCCCCAGATCAAAAACAGCGTTGCGAACAGAGTCCCGACGACGAGCCAACGCTCCTTGCTCTCTTCGGCCATGATTCACCTCGCCGCTCGCGACTTCGAGCATGGTTCGCGCGAACTCGGCCCCACCATCTTTCTCAAGCGCCACGATTCGCGAAACTGGACAACCCGCACAGCGGCTGTGCATTTTTTCACAGGGCAGTCCGGGGCTTGGGTCTGGGTCAGACCCGGGACGGAGTTCGGCGCGGCGCCCGCAGTCGGCCGTGACGCAGAAAGCTCGCGTTGCGCTCGAACGCAGCAGCGACCACGGCCGCAACGGCGCGCACCCGCGCAGTCCGCCGCAGGTCTTCATGCATGACCAGCCACACGCTTCGAAGGGTTGGCACTTGAGCGGGCCACACCCGCACCAGTTCCGAACAATCATCGCCGAGGAAGCACGCCAGCTCGCTGATGCCCAAGCCCACGGCGGTGGCCTTGACCTGTAGGAACCGGTCGTTGCTACGCAGCGTGGTGCGGGCGCCGTCGAGCGATTCGCCAGTGAATCGTGGTCCCATTCCCGGGGGCCATCCTGCATAAGTGATGACGTCATGCCCGCGCAGGCCCCCGCCCCGCGCGGGAGTCCCGCGGGCAGCCAGGTATTGGGGCGACGCGTACAGCGCGAACCCGACGGCTCCGAGTTTTCTGCAGATCAGACTCGCACCGGAGGGTCGACTGAGGCTGAAGCGCACCGCCAGGTCGATCTCACGGCGCGCGATGTCGAGCGCACGAACTCCCGCAAGGAGATCGATTTGCAACTCGGGATGAGTTTCGTGAAGCGCAACGATGGACGGTACGATGATCGCGTACGCGAGCGCATCGGTGGAGGTGAGCCGGACGGAACCCGCGATACGGGTATCATGACCCGCCACCAGTCTCTCCAGGTTCACGGCGGCCGACTCCATGGTCTCGCACTGGCGCAAGATCGACTGCCCCGCCGCAGTGATCGAAAAGCCCTCCGGCGTGCGGCTCAGCAGTTTCGCTCCGAGCCGTTCCTCGAACGTCGCGATGCGCCGGGCCACGGTGACGTGGTCGACCTCCAACACCCGCGCCGCCCCCGAAAGACTCCCCTCCCTGCAGATGGCAAGGAAGAACCGCACGTTGTCCCAATCCCAGCTTCCGCTCATGGTTGTTCATTTTTTCACAGCCTTCGCGGAGCGCAAGCCCGTGCGACTCGGACCGAGCGCAACCCCGCCGCTGCTGACCGTTGCGGCCTTCAGCCGGACGGTCGGTGGACCGCGGGGTGCGGTCGCCCGGCTAGGCGCGCTTCAGCGCGATAGCTTCGATCTCAACGCGGGCTTTGCGTGGAAGTGCGGCGGCTTGCACGGTGGAACGGGCCGGGTACGGCGCCGAGAGGTGCTCGCCGTAAATGCGATTGACCACGTCGAAGTCCCCGAGGTCGGTCAGAAAGATGGTGGTCTTGACGATATCGTGAAACCCAAGCCCCGCCTCGGCCAGCACCTCGCACAGGTTTTCCAGAGCCCTGCGGGTTTCCGCCTCAATCCCGCCCGCAACCAGTGCGCCGGACTTCGGATCGAGTCCGATTTGACCCGAGCAAAACACCCATCCCTGCGTCTCGATTGCCTGCGAGTAGGGACCAATCGCCGCGGGCGCGCCCGAGGTCTGGAGCGGTTTCATCGTGAATCAGGCCGGGAAGCGGTTGCCGTTCTGGTAGCCGAGGCGCGAGACGCGCATCACTCCTTCGATCGCGCCGATGGAACTCATCAGGTTATTGAGCTGGCGCGCGCTGGTGACGCTAACCTCGAAGAGCGACAGCGCGCGTCCGTCATTACCCCGCGTCTTCACTTCGGCGGTCGAGATATTCACACCGGCCGCCGCGATGGTCCGAGTCATCGCGGCCAGCAGACCCGGCTGATCAACGCACAGCACTTCCAGTCGAATCGGGCGCGGCGACTCGTCACCATCCTTCCACACCACCGGCACCCGCCGTTGCGGGTCAGTATTCAGCGCGTGGGGACATCCTGCCAGATGAATCGTCACACCGCGTCCGCGGGTGATGAATCCGGTGATCGCCTCGCCGGGAAGCGGATTGCAGCAGCGCGCAAATCGCACCAGCACGTCACCGACCCCCGACACCACGACCGCACCACCGGCGGGCTTGCGCGAGCCGCGCTCCTTGAGCGCCGGCTGGGTGGTGGCGGGTAGCTTCGCATCGCGGTAAACCTTGAGTTCATCGGCGGTGAGCAGTTTCGCGAGCAGCTGGCCGGGGGTCACCAGGCCATATCCCACCGCGGCGATGAGGCTATCGACGTCCTTCTGGGAAAAGTCCTTCAACACCGTCTCGAGCCGCTTGGCGCTGCGCAGCTGTGCGACGTTGAGCTTGAGCGGTGTGAGCTCGTGATCGATGAGCGATATGCCGAGAGCGAGCGAGCGTTCGGCTTCCTGCGCCCGTAACCATTGCCGGATCCGTGACTTCGCGCGCGCCGTGACGCAGTAGTTGCCCCAGTCTTTGCCGGGGGTCTGCCGTTCGGAGGTGAGTACTTCGATGGTATCGCCCGAACGCAGCCGTTGGCGCAGCGGAACCATCCGGCCATTGATGCGTGCTCCCGAGAGGTGGTTGCCGACCTGGGAATGGATCCGGTAGGCGAAGTCGATGACCGACGCCCCTTGCGGAAAGTTGAGGACGTCGCCCTTGGGCGTGAACACGAAGACTTCCTCGGGGAACAGGTCGTCCTTGACGGTGGAGAGAAATTCCTGGGGGTCTTTAAGGTTCTGCTGCCACTCGATCAGCCGGCGCAACCATGCGAAGCGTTCGGTTTCGCGCAGATCCTTGGCACCCGCGTTGCCGCCCTTGTAACTCCAGTGCGCCGCGATTCCTTCTTCCGCCACCCGGTGCATCTCCGCGGTCCGGATCTGCACCTCCATCCGCTGCCCGCGCGGACCGATCACCGTGGTGTGCAGCGACTGATACATGTTGGCCTTGGGCAGCGCGATATAGTCCTTGAAACGTCCCGGCACCGGCTTCCAACTCGCGTGCACCACGCCAAGGGCTTCGTAACATTCGCGCACCGTGGCCACGATGATTCGGAAAGCGACCAGGTCATAGATCTGGTCGAAGGACAGACCAAGGTCGCTCATCTTGCCGTGGATGGAATAGAAATGCTTGGGCCGGCCGGTTACCTCGGCTTTGACCCCGGATTCCTCGAGCCGGCGCGTCAGGATCGCGATCACGTCGCGGATGTATTCCTCGCGCTCCTTGCGGGTCTTGGCCACGAAGGCCTTGAGGGTCGAGTACGCGGGCGGGTTCAGATAACGGAATGCATTGTCCTCGAGTTCCGACTTAAGCCAGTAGATTCCGAGCCGATGCGCGATGGGAGCATAGATTTCCAGGGTCTCGCGGGAAATCTCTGACTGCCGCTCGCGGCTCAACGAATCCAGGGTCCGCATGTTGTGCAGGCGATCGGCGAGTTTGATCAGGACCACCCGGATGTCGTGCGACATCGCGATAATCATCTTGCGGAAATTCTCGGCTTGCTTCTCCGCGCGGCTCTGGAAGGTGATCTTGGAGACCTTGGTCATCCCATCGACCAGCTCGGCGACCTCGGAGCCGAACTTCTCGCGGACTTCGTCGAGGGGGGTAGCGGTGTCCTCGACCACGTCGTGCAAAAGGGCGGTCACGATCGATGCGGCGTCGAGCTTGAGCTCGGCCGCGATGGTGGCTACCGCGAGCGGGTGACTGACGAACGGCTCGCCGGAGAGACGTTTCTGCTGGGCGTGTTTGCCCGCCGCAAATTCATAGGCGCTGTGAATCAAGCCGACGTCGGCCTGGGGGTTGTAGGTGCCAACCTTCTGAATCAGCTCTTCGAGCTGGTCAGGGGTCTCTCGGGCTAGCTCTGCCACAGCGCTATCTTCCCGCGAAAGCGCGAGGTTTTGAGCCGCTCGGCATCAACGATTGCCGCCAGCTCGTGAATGGATTGGTCAACATCATGGTTGATGATCAGGTAGTCGTAGGCAGGGTATTCACTGGCCTCCCGGGTCGCGCGCATCAGGCGGGGCTGGATGGTTTCCTCGGTCTCGGTGTGGCGCCCCCGCAGCCGCCGCTCCAGATCGGCCGGGCTCGGTGGCAGCAGGAAGATCGCCACCGCATCGTCCGGATAACGTGCGCGGATTTGGCGCGCCCCTTCCACGTCGATGTCGAGCAGGATGTCACGGCCCTCGCGGATGGCGCTTTCCAGAGGCGCGCGCGGCGTGCCGTAGGCCGCGTTGAAATGGCGGTCGTGTTCCGCCAGTTGCCCGCTTTGAAGCCGGCGATTGAATTCTTCCTCGCTCACGAAATGATAATCGAAGCCGGGTTTTTCTCCCTCGCGCGGCCCCCGGGTGGTGAGTGAAACCGAGAATTCAAGGCTCGCGATCGCCTTAAGGGCGCCGCGCCAGATCGTGGTTTTCCCCGCCCCCGAAGGAGCAGCGAGTATAAAGAGTATACCGCGTCGGGGCCGCGAAGTATGGCTTGCACGGGCCACTTTTATGCGCGTCCGTTATAATGGGAAATAATGTTTTATACTATATCTACTCGACGTTCTGCACCTGCTCGCGCATCTTCTCCGCTTCCGCTTTAACCGCCACCGTCAGGTGCGAAAGCGCCGCATTCTGCGACTTCGAGCCCATGGTATTCACTTCGCGGTTGATTTCCTGCAACAGAAACTCGATCGACTTTCCGACCGGCCCCGCCCGGCCCAAGAGCTCGTGGAGTCCGTCCAGATGCGTCTTGAGTCGGGTGATCTCCTCGCTGATATCTCCGTGCTGTGACGCCGCGGAGGCCTCCTCGTAGAGGCGTTTCTCGTTCACCGGAAGATTGGCGAGCAGTTCCCGCACCCGGGTCTGAAAGGTCTTCATAATTTCCGCGCGGGTCTGCTCGGAGAGTCGCTCGATCTTGGGAATCGCGGTCCTGATTTTCTTCACGCGCGCCGAGAAGTCCTTCCTGAGGCTGGTGCCTTCCCGCATGCGCTCGAGGTCGAGGACCTTCAGGGCCCGCTGTATGGCCTCGAGTCCCAGCCGCGGCGCATCCGATGCGTCGCGCTCTTCTTCGACCACATGAAAAATCTCGGGCCGGTTCAGGATCGCTTCGATTCCAGGGCTACCGTTCAGGTGCAGGCGCTTGGCCAGCCGCCGCAATTGCTCGACGTATTGATTGGCGAGCTTCTCGTTGACCTGCAGCCGCGCGGCGGGCGCACGCACCGACACGGCCTTCACGAATAACTCGACGCGTCCGCGCGCCACGCGGTTTTGGATAAGCTTGCGAATCTCCGCCTCGTACTCACCCCACGAGCGTGGCAGGCTGAGCTTCAATTCGAAGAACCGCTGATTGAGCGCGCGAATCTCCGCGGTCACCTGAATTCCGTTGCGCTCGACCAGCGCCCGGCCGAATCCGGTCATACTGCGCATTAGCTTCGGTCCTTCCTCGCCCCCAGACATGCCCGATAAAGGGCCATGGTACGCCGCGCCATTGCGCCCATCGCAAACTCTGCGACGGCTCGTTTTCTGGCCGCCGCGCCAAGCGCTTCCCGCTCACTGGCGCGGGCTGCCAGCCGCACGATCGCCTCGCGCAGCGCCCGCGAATCCGCGGGTGCGACCAGCACTCCAGTCTCGCCGTTGCGCACCACTTCCGCGATTCCCCCGGCCTTGGCCGCAATCGTGGCCACTCCACTTGCCGCCGCCTCCAGCGCCGCCACCCCCAAACCTTCCCACAGCGACGGAAAGACAAAGATATCCAGTGCCCATAACAGATCGCGAGAGGAATCAATGCGCCCCAGGAATCGGGTCCGCGTCGAGATGCCCAGCGCCTCGGCTCGTCGCTCCAGCTCCGACCGCAACGAACCGTCGCCCGCTATGAAACACACGATCCCAGCCATAGCTGGCGCGATTGCTTCCAGCAAATGGCGATGTCCTTTGCGCACTTCCAGGGCCCCAATGGTTCCCACCGCGATGGTCTCCGCAGCAAGTCCCAGCGCCTGGCGTGCCGCAATCCGCTCTTCCTTCGATGGCGGGCGAAAATATTCGCAGTCCACGCCGCTCGGGATGACGCTGATGCGTTCGCGACGAACACCCGCAGAAGTCAGTGCGGTCGCGACGGCCTCGGAAATC
>JAFAHS010000327.1 GCA_019237115.1 Deltaproteobacteria bacterium | reverse complement strand
GAACGAAAGTCCCGCTCCTGGACGGCGGGTCAGCCACCTATCACGCGAGGTCCCGCCTGGCGGCAAGGTTCGGCGAAAGATCGCGAGCCCCGGACAATCCGATGAGGATCGCAACGAATTAAACGGCCGCCGCGTCAGGTTTGATGCAGATGCTCGGCAGCCGACAGCTCGACAGCCGTCCGCTCGCCGCCCAGCAGGATCACGACCAGCGCCGCCACCATTACAACCGCGGCAGTTCCCGCCATGGCCGAGGCATATCCGAAACGTTGGGCCCACACCGCTTCCGCAAATGCCGCGAACGACGCAAAGAAAACTCCTGACTGATACGCAAGGCCGGAAAACAGTCCCCGCACCTGCGGTGGCGATAGTTCGGCCAGATGAGCGGGGACAACGCCCCACGCGCCCTGCACCATGAACTGCATGAGAAATGCGCCCGCGGTCAGGAGCCCCAGCGAGAGCGGATAGATCCACAAAGGGATCAGCGCCAGAGCCAGCGCGATCGCACTCGCCATCGCTGCGCGTCGGCCCCACCGGTCCGAAAAATATCCAAATGCCAGGCCGCCCAGCAATGCACCGACATTATAGATGACCGCGATGGTCGCGACGGTGCGTGGGTGGAGGCCCCGCTGCGTCTGCAGAAAAGTCGGATAAAGGTCCTGCGTTCCGTGCGATACGAAATTCATCAAGGTCATCAACACCACCAGGTATGCGAACGGGGCGAGATTCGATCTTATTGCCCGCATGACGTCGCGGGTGGTTGGACGCGTGCGTTCCCACGCCCGCGATTCCGGCACTTTGCTTCGGATATAGATCGTCAGAAGCGCGGGCAGACCGCCCAGAAAGAACAGCGCGCGCCACCCAAAGTGGGGAAAGACAAAAAAGAATGCTCCCGCCGCGAGTAGATATCCGACCGCGTAACCTTCCTGCAGTAGCCCGGAAAAGAAGCCGCGCGAACCGGGCCCGACCGCTTCCATCGCGAGCGCCGCCCCTACTCCCCATTCACCACCCATTCCAATCCCGTAGAGCGCGCGCAAGATAAGAAAAGTGCGATAGCTGGGCGCAAGACCACTCAGTACTTCGATGACGGAATAGAAGCTGATACTCGCCATCAGCGGTATGCGCCGGCCATATCGGTCGGCCAGCCAGCCGAACACCACCGCCCCCAGCGGGCGCATCGCAAGTGTGGCGGTTATGGTGAAGGCGATATCGGCGACTGACTTGTGGAATTCTGCCGCAATCGCGGGCAGCACGAACACCAACACAAAAAAGTCAAAGGCATCGAGCGTCCATCCCAGAAAGGTCGCCGCAAGCGTGTGCGCCGCATCACTGCGCGAGAGTCTGCTCTCAAGCGGTGCGGCGCGCTCGACTTCCCGGGATTCCATGGCGTGCAATGTGTAGCCGATGAAGCCTGTTGGTGAAAGACGGACCACTCCGCGCAGGCAGTGCTTGAGTTCTCGCGCAGCCAAGCGCGATGGCAGACAAGCTGTTTCGGCGATCCCGCGTTCCAGCCGATTTGGCAGGCCGGCCTCGAGACTGACCTGCCCCCCAGCCTTCAACGGCGCCACCCGCGCACCCGCCCGCGACTTGAGAGCCGGTGTTGTAAGGCTGCCGTTCCGGAGCATTACGAGTCGGTGCCGAATATGGGCCCGAACCCGATGCGCGGGCCGTCAGGGGTCGTGGGGGCGCAAGATCTCTTCATTTCCTGCCATCCCGACGAAGAGACCCTGCCGTACATCCTCGAGCCTGTTGGCACAAGCCCATCTAATGCAGCCGACTCCGCACTTCGACGGGTCGTTTTTCCAATACGGTCAGGTTGCCTGCCGGTCGGAGAGAGTTCTCCGCCGAGATCCGGCGCACAATTCTCGCGGACAATCCGGGTCGGCTTGTATTTCCCGCGGCGGGCCGCGGTGAGTCGCGGCCTCTCTGGAAAGCCAATCTTGACTGCTCTTATTTACGAAACCTATAGTGGCGACAAACAGGCCACCGAATTGCACCGCACCTGTCATCGCGGTCCATACTCCCGATCCGACCAGGAATTTACTCTGATTCAGTAAGATGAAACGACGCGAAGAAATGACCTTCTGGGAGAAGATTTACCTCCCCGAAATTCTGAAGGGTCTCGCGATAACCAGCTACCATCTTACTCGCAACCTGGTGTTGAATACCGCGCACCTGTTTGGCCTGGCCAAGGCGCGCCAGGCCTACACGACCGTTCAGTATCCCGAGGATCGCAAGCACTACCCCGACCATTTTCGCGGCAGCCACCGCCTGACCATTCGCGAGAACGGCGCAGTACGCTGCACCGCCTGCTATCTTTGCGCGACCGCCTGCCCCGCGCAGTGCATATACATAGAGGCTGGCGAGTCGCCGGATCCGCAGGTCGAGAAGTTCCCGGTCCGCTACGAAATCGACACTTTGCGCTGCATCTACTGCGGCCTGTGCGTGGAGGCCTGCCCGTGCGACGCGATCCGGATGGACACTTACGTACATCCGCGCATCTGGGGTTTCGACCGGCAGGATTTCGTGGAAACCAAGGAGATGCTGATGCACCGCTCGCGTGTGCTGGCGGAAAAAGGCCGCGACGGCAACATGCAGGAGATGCTCGCCTGGTATCGCGAACAGGAAGCACAGGTCTATAATCCCCAACGCCCGGAGCTCAAGACCTACACCGAGCGCGATCGGCCCAAGCACTACGCCGACCCCGAGCCATCGCCCGAGCTTCCCGCGCTCGATCGCCGTCAAGACCCAAGCGCACGATAGCTTCGCGACAGGAAAATGCGAGTCTGCGCCAAACCGCGACTATGGTTCGCAATAACCCGCAAACTAGACCGGCGCATTGCGCTGGTTCTCCCCGGCGGGGCGAGACTGCCGAGCGGTGAGTCGGTTGCAAAAATCTTGTTTCGCCACCGCGGCAAGCCATCATGACCCGAGCGACCATCGCGCTGACCATCGCCGGTCTGGCGATCCTGTTCGTCGCGTATGCGAAAGGCGTCGGTGTCATCCACGGGGGCAGCGTGGTCGCACACATGTATTGGGCAACTGCCGCGATGCTGATGGTGGCGCTCGCAAACTTTATCGCGATAGCACATCTGGCGCGCTCCGAGCGGATGATCCAGGAGCTGCGCGCGCTTTGCGAAAAGCATGGCATCGCTTATGGTGAGGACTAGAATTAGTGGTTGACGCGGGCGCCCATGCGTCTGCGGAGGTACTGCGATGACCCAGATTGAAGCGGCACGTAAAGGAACCATCACCCGCGAGATGACCGAGGTCGCCGAAGATGAAGGGTTGGCTGCCGAGGAGATCCGCGCGCTGGTCGCCACCGGCGAGGTGGTAATTCCTCACAATCGGCACCACGAGTTCCGCGCCATCGGAATCGGCAAAAATCTCCGCACCAAGGTTAACGCCAACCTGGGCGCGTCGAATTTCCATCAATTGCTCGGCGAGGAAATCGAAAAGCTCTACACCGCGGTGCGCTACGGCGCCGATTCGGTCATGGATCTCTCCACCGGCACCGATCTCGACAAGATTCGCGGCGAAATCCTGTCCCGCTGCCCGGTGATTCTCGGCACCGTGCCGATCTATCAGCTTGCGTCCGAGCGCTCGATCATGGATATGGATGCCGCGTTCTTTCTCGAAGTCATCGAGCGGCAGGCGCGTCAGGGCGTCGACTATATGACGCTCCACTGCGGGGTCACCCGTGACAGCGTCAAGGTGCTGCGCGCGCATCAGCGCATTGAGGGCATCGTCTCGCGCGGCGGTGCGCTGCTGGCATCGTGGATCGAGCGCACCGGCAACGAGAATCCGCTCTACCAACATTACGACGAAGTATGTGCGATCCTCCGCGAGCATGACGTGACGATTTCGCTCGGCGACGGCTTGCGCCCCGGCGCGACCGGCGACGCGACCGATCGCGGGCAGCTCGCAGAGCTGCTGGTGCTGGGCGAGTTGACCGATCGCGCGCGCGCCAGCGGCGTGCAGGTCATGATCGAGGGGCCCGGGCACGTGCCGCTCGATCAGATCGAGGCCAACGTACAGCTGGAAAAGCGGGTCTGCTCGGGCGCGCCCTTTTACGTGCTGGGACCGCTTACCTGCGACGTCGCTCCCGGCTACGATCATATTACCGGCGCAATCGGCGGCGCGATCGCGTCGGCCGCGGGGACCGACTTTCTCTGCTACGTGACGCCGGCCGAGCACCTGCGACTACCCGATATGGATGACGTGCGCGAGGGGGTCATCGCGACCCGCATCGCCGCCCACTCCGGCGATCTCGTCAAGGGTGTGCGCGCAGCCAAGGTCTGGAACGACGAGATGTCGCGTTATCGCAAGGCGCTCAACTGGGAAGGCATGTACGCGATGGCGATGGACCCTGACAAGGCGCGTCGTTACAAGGAAGAAAGCGAGGCCGCGGGGTCCAATGTGTGCAGCATGTGCGGCTCACTCTGCTCGATCAATGTCGACAACGCCGCCATCAAGTTCACGCGCAAGCGCGCGGTTGCCGAGGCTGCGGCACATGCCTGAGGATCGCGCATTGGTCGAGGCCGCGGCGCAAATCGAGCTGCGCGACCAGCGTGGCGAATTGCGCCGGCTGGCGGACTTCCGGGGCAAGAATGTCGTGCTCTATTTCTACCCGATGGATGACACCCCCGGGTGTACGGTCGAAGGCAAGGAATTCCGCGATCGTTTCGAGCAGTTCGAGGCACTCGATACCCTCATTGTCGGCGTGAGCACTGACTCGGTCGAGCGGCATCGCGCCTTCGCCGACAAACATGCGTTCCCGTTCATCCTGCTGGCCGACACCGAGGGCGCTCTCGCGAACGCTTTCGGCGTGCTTAGCGACGGCCTGGCGGCTCGTTCCACTTTCGTTCTCGATCACAGCCTTCATGTCCGTCGAACCTTTCACGAGGTAACCCCGCGCGGTCACGCGCAAAATGTCCTTAATTTCCTGCGCACACTGGTGGAATCCTATCGGATGCTCGGCGGCTGACCGCGGCTGGCCGGCAGACGCGCTTCACGATGGTTATTAATGTAGAATCAATTTTCCGCCTCCGGGCGGATCGGTGAACCCTATGGGGAAGACATCCAAGAGTATCCTCGACGAGGCGCGCTCACAGATTAAGCAGATTGATATAGATGAAGCGCGCCGAATGATGGAAAAGCCGGGCACCGTCCTTATCGACGTGCGCGAGCCCGACGAATGGCGACAGGGCCATATTTCCAACGCGATCGGAATCTCGCGAGGCTTCCTGGAACTTCGGGTCGAGGAAAAGGTGCCTGACCACAAGGCCCCGATTATCCTGCAGTGCGCATCGGGTACCCGTTCCCTGCTCGCCGCGCGCACCTTGCGCGAGCTGGGCTACGAAAACGTTTACAACCTGACCGGCGGCTTCAACGCCTGGAAGGATCGCGGGCTGCCCTGGGTCGCAGACAAGCAGTTTAGCGCGGAAGAACTGACCCGCTATTCACGCCATTTCGTAATTCCCGAGGTTGGTGAAAAAGGTCAGGCCAAGTTGCTCGATTCCAAGGTCTTGCTGCTCGGAACCGGCGCACTCGGCTCACCCTCTTCACTCTATCTGGCAGCGGCGGGAGTGGGCACCATCGGGCTGGTCGACTTTGACGTGGTCGATCTGTCCAACCTTCAACGTCAGATCGTCCACACCGTAGATCGGGTCGGGATGCTCAAGACCGAGTCCGCGCAGAAGCAAATCAACGCCCTGAATCCCGGCATCAAGGTAATCCGGCACGATGTGCGACTCACGTCCGACAACGTGATGGAGACAATCGCGCCGTACGACGTGATCGTTAACTGCGGCGACAATTTCCCCACACGCTATCTCATCAACGACGCGTGCGTACTCGCCAAGAAACCGCTGGTCGATGGCGCGATCTTTCGATTCGAAGGCCAGGCCACCGTCTATCACACCGCGAAGGGCGGACCGTGCTATCGATGTCTGTATCCGGAGCCCGCGCCGCCCGACATGGCGCCGTCGTGCGCCGAGGCGGGAGTGCTGGGCGCGCTGCCGGGACTGATCGGATCGATCGAGGCTCTGGAAGCGATCAAGCTGCTGCTCGACGCGGGCCATCCGCTGATCGGCAAGATGGTCTATTTCGATACACTGTCCGACCGCGACTACGTGCGAATTCTCAAGATTCGCAAAGACCCGAACTGTCCGGTTTGCAGTGAGCATCCGACCCAGAAGGGACTTATCGACTACGAGGCATTCTGCGGACTTGCCCCCACCAACGGCGCCGGCGCCGAGGCCCATGCCGGGGTGAGCGCAGCCGCTGCCCGCTAGTCTAGCAACCCGCAAGAGATCGGCACGGGGCCGCCGCCCACAGAGCGGCGCAGCCGGGTCTGGGCCTCTCCTCGAGGGACGGCCCCGTTGTTCAAGGGAACACCGAGCCAAGGTGCACCGCTGCGGCCTAAAGAGGGGCGGTGGGCTGATCTTTGGTTCTCGAAACGCAAAATCTGTCCACAGGCGCACGTCTCCGATACCAGCACTCGTGAGCAGTCCCCTTGGACAACTGCACGGCAGATAAGGAACAATCCATCCATGGCGCTAGGTCCATTCTATGTAGCGGAAAAGCTCACACAGTCCGGGGGAATCAGAGGCGTCGCACTTTTGATGCGCCACGGCGAGACACCATGGAACCGCGAAGGTCGGGTGATGGGCAAAAACCCTATCGAGCTCGACGAAGAAGGTCGACGCCAGGTGGAGTCGGCCATCCCTCTGGCCCGTGCACTCGCCCCAAACCTGATTGTGTCCAGCCCCCTCCCCCGCGCCCGCCAGTCGGCCGAGATTATCGGTCACGGAGTCGGCATCACCGAGATCATCGAGGACGCGCGTCTGTCCGAAGTCGAGTACGGCCGCTGGGAGGGCATGGTCTATGAGGATTTGGTAAGGGACGCGCACTACATCCATTACCGCGAGCGCCCCCTCGACGAACCCACGCCGGGCGGCGAGACCATGTACAACGTGCAGTCGCGGGGCGTTGCTGCGGTCAGTCATACGATTGCCGCGAATCGGGGCAAACGCGTTCTGTTCGTGTCGCACGGGGATATCATTCGTACCGTGCTGTGCCACTTTATGAGACTGGGCCTGGAAAACTTTCGCCGTATCCGAATCGATAACGCAACTTTTTTTGGAATTCAGATCGCCGGCGACTTCGCCGAAATAAAATTCCTGAACCTGACCTCGGACCCCGCGCGGGTGTTCCAGTCTCCTTTCAAAACCAAGACCAACTCGCGCGCTTCGCAGGCCCCCTAGATTTCCCGGGCCCTTAGGACCCGTCCCGCTGCAAGCAGGAATTAGCGCAGCTGAAAGGGAGGGCTGGTGAGCACGCCGAGGGACTTGGGTCCCTCCCGAAATCTCGGCGAGCCCGCCCCAATTCCTTTGACTCGCTGGGCTTCCTGGCCTAGAAGTAACCAATCAGTTACGGTCCGTGGATTTTATGGTTTCGCGGCGACGCGGAGTGCCAGTCATGGCGCGCAGACGGCCGACAACTCCTCTCAAGCGCGACTCTGCTCGCAGCCGGGAGCGAATTTTGGCGGCCGCCCTGCGCGAGTTCTCGGAACATGGCCTGGCAGGCGCACGGGTCGATCGCATCGCGCAGCGTGCGCGGATCAACAAGCGCATGCTCTACAGCTACTTCGGTGCGAAGAACGAACTGTATCGCGAGGTGATGCGGCGGCGGTTTGCTCTGCGCGCCGCGCAACTGGACCTCGCCACCTACACGGCCCCCGAGGAGTCGACCGCGTTCTGGTTTCAGTTCGGATGCCGCGACCGGGCCTGGGTGCGCCTGATGGAATGGGAGGCCCTGGACGCGACTGCGACCCGAATGATCGCGCGCTCGCAGCGCAAGCGCTGCTACGACCGTGCGATCGGTCAGTTTGCCGGGTTCCAGCGTGCCCGCCAATTGCCCTCCGACCTGGATCCACGCATGTTACTGCTTTCCAACATGGCGCTTACCACCTTCCCGCTCGCTTTTCCGCAACTCACCAGGCTGATAACCGGCGCGTCGCCCGGAGACTCGCGCTTCCAGGCACGCTGGACCGCATTCGTGAGGGCCGTGATACGCCGTCTTAAGCCCGTGGCGCCGCCGGTCTTCGAAGGCCGGCGCAAAGGTTCAAGCCGCTACGCAAGCCCGGGAGCGCGGGTCTAATGTGGATCGTCCAATTAGCCCTGCGGCGCCCGGTCACGGTCGCGGTCATGTCGGCCCTGATGCTGCTGCTCGGCATCGTGTCGCTGGGCCGGATGAACTTCGACATCTTCCCCGCCATCGACATGCCACTGGTCAACATGGTCTGGAACTACCCCGGACTGTCTGCCCAGGAAATGGAACAGCGCGTCGTCAACATCAGCGAGCGCGCGGCCTCGACCACGGTCAACGGGGTCGATCACATCGAGTCGGTCTCCTACAACGGCATCGGCCTCCTGAAATTCTATTTCCAAGCCGGTTCGGATACCGGACTTGCGATCGCCCAGCTCACCGCGGTCTGCGAAGCGATCAAAAATATCCTGCCACCGGGAATCAGCCCGCCGAGCGTCATCGACTACAACGCGACCAACGTGCCGATCGCGTTTCTGGTGTTTTCGAGCGACCGCTTGTCGCAGCGCCAGCTTTACGACTTCGGGTTCAACTTCGCCGGCCTGTTTCTGTTCACCATTCCCGGCCTCTCCTCGCCGGCTCCCTTCGGCGGAACTTCGCGCTCGGTGATGGTGAATATCGACCCGTCGCGAATGTACGCGCGCGGAGTGTCGCCGCAGGATGTGGTCACCGCGCTGCTGAATCAGAATGTCATCATTCCCGGCGGCACCGCCAAGATCGGCAACGTTGAATACAACGTGGTGCTCAACGGCAGCCCCCCCACGGTCGAGGACCTCAACCGCCTGCCGATCAAGGAACTCAATGGTGCGCCGGTTTATATCGGCGACGTCGCCAAGGTTAGCGACAGCCATGCCGTCCAAACCGACATCGTACGCGTTAACGGCAAGCTCTCTACCTACCGGCTCATCCTGAAACATCCCTCCGCGTCCACGCTCACCGTGGTGGATGCGGTCAGACAGGCGCTCGGTCCGATGATGGCGATCGCGCCGCCCGGGCTTAGGGCGGAGCTGGCCTTCGACCAGTCGGTGTTCGTCCGGCGCGCTCTACGGGACGTGCTCGAGGAAGGAGCGCTGGCGGCGGCGTTGGTCGGTCTGATGACCCTGCTGTTCCTGGGCTCCTGGCGCAGCACGATTATCGTCATCACCTCGATACCCCTGGCTATCCTGACCTCGATCGTCGGACTCAAGCTTTCCGGACAGACGATCAACCTGATGACGCTCGGCGGACTTTCGCTGGCGGTGGGAATGCTGGTCGATGACGCGACCGTGGAAGTGGAAAATATTCATCGCAATCACGCGATGGGCAAACCGCTCGGGGTTGCGATTCTCGACGGCGCCCGACAGATCGCGGTTCCCGCGTTCATTGGCACCCTGTCCATCTGCATCGTGTTCTCTCCGGTAGTCGCACTTACCGGCGTTGCCCGGTTCCTGTTCACCCCGCTGGCCCTGGCGGTGGTGTACGCGATGCTCGCCTCGTACCTGCTTTCACGCACTTTGGTGCCCAGCATGGCCCTGCACCTGCTCACCGAGGAGCATCACGAAAACCGGGCCGGCGGCGTACTCGGCATTCTGACCACCCGCTTCGAGCATGGCTTCGAGCGGATGCGCGAACGCTATCGGCGTGGACTGACCAGCGTGATGGCGCATCGCGGGTTCACGCTGGGATGCGTTGCCATCCTGGTGCTCGCTTCGATGGTGTTGTTGCGGGTGGTGGGCGAGGACTTTTTCCCGACCGTGGACAGCGGCATGATTCGGCTCCACGTTCGGGTCCCCGTGGGTACGCGGCTGGAGGAGAGTTCCCGAATCCTGGACGATGTTGAAAACGAGATTCGCGGCATCATCCCGCAAACTCAGCTCAAGCTGATGACCGATCACGTCGGGTTGCCGGTGTATTGGGCGTTGCTGTTCTACCAGACCGATACGCTCGGTCCGCAGGATGCCGACCTGCAGATACAGCTGAGCGAAAATCACGACTCCAGCGCCAAATACACCAGAGCCATCCTGGACCGGGTGCGCGCCAAATTCCCCCAGCTGACCATTTACCCGCAAGCCGCCGACATCGTGAGCCAGGTGCTGAGCTTCGGCCTTTCCGCGCCGATCGATGTGCAAATCACCGGCCGCGATCTCAATGCGTCCTTTGCGCTCGCCGAGAAGCTCAAGAATGAAATCGAGACCATCCCCGGCGCCGCCAACACCCGGATCGCGCAGGTACTCGACTACCCGACCCTGCGCGTGCAGGTCGACAGGGACAAGGCGCTCGAGCTCGGCCTTACCCAGCACGACGTCACCACCAGCGTGCTTACCTCGCTGAGCTCGAGCTCGGTCATCGCACCGAATCAGTGGCTCGATCTGCGCAACGGCGTCAACTATTCGGTATCGGTCCAGACCCCGCAGCATATCGTGGACTCCATCCAGGCCATCGGTCGCACCCCTTTGACTCCGTCGGTAATCGACGGCGCCCCGCCCGCGCCGCAGTTTCTCGCCAACCTCGCAAACATCCGCCACGAGGTGCAGGCGCAGGGAATAAATCACTACACCGTGCAGCGGGTACTCGACGTCAACTGCGACGTGGAAGGCCGCGACCTCGGCAGCGTGAGCGCCGCCGTCCAGCGCAAGGTCGACGAACTCAAGGCCGTGCCACGCGGTACCAGTGTGAAGATTCTGGGGCAGAGCGAAGCGATGCACGCCTCGTTCGGAAGCATGGGGGCAGGGCTGTTGCTGGCAATCGTGCTCGTTTACCTGCTGATGGCGACGAATTTCCAGTCCTGGCTCGACCCCTTCATCATCATGATGGCGGTGCCCGGCGCGCTCGCCGGGGTGCTGTGGATGCTGATCGCGACCCGGACCACGCTCAACGTCGAATCGCTGATGGGAACCATCATGGCGGTCGGGGTCGGGGTCGCCAACGGAAACCTGCTGATTACTTTCGCCGACGATTTGCGCGGTCAGGGAAAGAGTGCGATGGAGGCGGCGGTCGAGGCCGCGACGGTACGGATGCGCCCGGTCTTGATGACCGCGCTGGCCATGATTCTCGGCATGCTGCCGATGTCGCTGGCGCTAGGCGCGGGCGGCGAACAGAACGCGCCGTTGGGTCGCGCGGTGATCGGAGGATTAATCGCGGCGACCGCGATGACCCTGTTTGTGGTGCCCGCGGTATACTCGCTGTTTACCGGCAAATACCTCGGGAAGCGCGAACGCGACGCTATAATCGGCGCCATGGTCGAGCAGGCAGAGAAGGACTGAAGCGGACGAGAGGAGGCGACTATGACTGAAACCAGCGGTCCCACTCAATCCGGTTCGGGCGCCCTCTTCTACTTCGGTTGGTTGGCGTCCGTGGTCGTGGTCCTGGTCGCGCTGGCCGGTCTGGTCCTCGCACGTGAAGTGTGGATTCGCCGCCAGACCAACGCGCTGGAGCAAGAGGAGCGGCGCGGGCCCCTGGTTCTGATCGTGCCGGTGCAGCAGGTGCCGCTCAACCGAAGTCTCACCTTTCCGGCCGACGTGCACGGCTTTTTCGAAAGCCCGATCTACCCGAAGGTTTCCGGCTACATCAAAAGCGTCCTCGTCGACAAGGGCGCACGGGTCAAGAAAGACCAGTTGCTGGCAGTGCTCGTTTCACCGGAACTCGACCAACAGGTGGCCGACGCCCAGGCGGCTTACCAGATCGCCACACTTACCGACGGTCGTTACCAAAACCTGGCGGCGCAGCACGTGATGCCTCAGGAGCAGGCCGACGAGTCGCACGCGACCCTGCTATCGGCCGAGGCCAAGTGGAAGTCGCTGCTCGCACAAAAGGCCTACGAACGCGTGCTCTCACCGTACGACGGAATCATAACCGAGCGGCACCTCGACCCGGGAGCCTTGGTCGCGATGGCGACCGCCCAGGACACCGAGCAGGCAATTTTTCGTATGGCAACCCTGAAACCGGTGCGGGTTTACGTGCACATGCCGCAGGATGACGCCGCATTTGTCAAGGATGGTAATCCGGCGCGTATCACCGTGAGTCAACTCCCGGGACGGACTTTCAGCGGCGCCGTCACCCGGCATCCCGAAGCCTTGATGAACGACTCGCGCACCATGCTGGTCGAAGTCGATCTTCCCAACGATGATCTGCTCCTGCTTCCCGGCATGTACGCGCACGTCGAGATCGCCGTCACCGGCTCGTCCAGAACTCTCCTGGTTCCCGATGACGCACTGGTGTTCAGCAACGGCAAGGTCTACGCGCCGACCGTCAAGGACAACCGCATCCACCTGGCCGAAGTGGTACTGGGACAGGACGACGGTATCCACTGCCAGGTCGTCCACGGACTTGAGGGCAACGAAATGGTCGCCATCAACCTGGGCCAGGCCGCGCGCGACGGCGAACTGGTCCGCCCTCAGCTGGCCAGCCAATAGGCCGGCCTTAAAGACGCCACCGAAGCCGAGCGGTACAGGGCACCAGCCTCTCCCGAGATTAATTCCGAGCCGACCCGCTTCGGGTATTTGCGTCGTATCCTTCCGATCAGAAGTGGGGCCTTTTTTTTCTGTGAACCTGGCCGCGTTTGCCGGTCTCAATGACACCGACCTAGAATCACTGCGGAGCGGAGGTACACGTCATGGCGAAAATCGATGGCGGCGAAATGATCGTCCGCGCCCTGGAGCGCGAAGGAGTCCACGAAGTTTTTACCCTGCATGGCGGACATCTCGACGCGATCTACGCTGCCTGCATGCGCCATGGCTTTCGCGTGATCGACACGCGTCACGAACAGGCGGCGGCGCACATGGCCGACGGATGGGCGCGCACCACCGGCCGCCCGGGGGTCGCCATCGTCACCGCGGGGCCCGGCGTCACCGACGCGGTCACCGGGGTCGCCAATGCATTCATGGACTCGATTCCGATGGTACTTATCGGCGGGCGCAGTCCCCTTTCCGACGATGACCGGCTGCCGCTCCAGGCGGTCGATCAGATGGGAATCATGCGTCCCATCACCAAGTGGGCGCGTTCGGTGACTCACACCGATCGAATCCCCGAATATGTCGCGGCCGCGTTCCGCCACGCGATCTCGGGGCGGCCGGGTCCGGTGTTTCTCGAGCTTCCGATCGATGTCCTGTTCTCGCGCAGCGAGGAAGAAACCGTGAAGTTTCCCGAACGGTACCGGCCGCAATCCGTGCCCGGTCCTTCGCGCACCGCGCTGCGCCAGGCTCTCGATTGGCTCAAGCAAGCCAAGCGCCCCGCCATCTTCGCCGGCGGCGGAGTCTGGTTCTCGCAGGCGGCCGGGGAACTGGTCCAGTTTGCGGAACTCACACACACACCGGTGATGACCAACGCCAAAGCACGTGGCTCCATCCCCGAAGATCACGCCCTGGCGTTCGGCGGGTTCGGCGCCATCCACCCCGGGGTTCACGCCAAGACCGGGGGTAGTGCCGATCTGGTCCTCATGCTGGGTACCCGAATCGGGCTTTTTACCGGCGGCCGGAACTCGGTAATTCCCGGCGATGCGCGCGTGGTACAGGTCGATATCGAGCCGGAGGAAATCGGGCGCAATCGCGATATCGAGCTCGGCATAGTGGCGGACTGCGGAGAGTTCCTCCGCGATGCGATCGACGCGATAAAAGGACTGAAGTTCGACGAGCATTCCGAATGGCGCGAACGGCTCGGCGCGGTCCGCAGCGGCGGACGGCATCGTTTTGACGAAGCGCTCAAGTCCGCCGGCGGACCGATTCATCCCGCCCGCATGGCGCGCGAAATCGCGCAGCTGCTAGACCCGAATGCGATCGTGGTCGCCGATGGTGGCGAGACCGCGGCGTGGATGGGCAATGCGTGGACCGCGCGGCGTCCCGGGCGCTTTCTGAGCCATGGATACCTGGGCTGTCTCGGCGTAGGGCTACCCTTTGCGATGGCGGCCAAGGCCGCGCACCCGAATGAACAGGTGTTCTGCATCATCGGCGACGGGTCGGCGGGCCTCAACTTTTCAGAATTTCACACCGCGGCCAAAAACAATCTGCCGATCACGGTGGTGGTCAACAACGACAAGCAATGGGGTATGTCAAAGCACGGGCAGGAACTCATGTGGGGCAAGGGCCAGCACCTGGCAACCGAGCTTGGGATGGTTCACTACGAGCGCGCGGCAGAAGGGCTGGGCGCGCATGGCGAACTGGTCGAACGCGCCGAAGAGATAGCGCCCGCGATGAAGCGCGCGCTCGGGTGCGGGCGCGTCGCGTGTGTCAACATCGTCACCGATCCAGAGGTTATCGAGCCAGGAACACTGGCGCTGTATAGTGCGGCGGCGCCGCGGCCGCGCAAAGAGGAAGCAGCTCCGGAGAAGCCGGCGGAGGGCACCACGCTGCCCTACTACGGCAAGCGCAAGCTGGATTGAATCGTCACCCGTAAGTCCGGCGGCTCCGGACAGCGCTAGGGAACCGGCTCGCCAGGCCGCCCGGCAGCGTATGCCGCGGGGCCTCCAACTTCCACGCCCTTGCGCACGCGTACGGTGTTGTCGGGATGCGACGGAGAGTCGACGCGCACGCTGCGATAGCCTCCGGCACTTGCATCCGGGGCGACGAATCCGAGGGTATACTGCTCGCGAAGCTCAAGGCTGATCTGCTGGCACGCCTTTCTCAGCGCAGCGCCGTCACCCACCTGGCGTATGACGTAGGTTTTGGCCCCGGTTTCGGTCGACAAGGTGTGCAGGGTCTGGGCGTCGACCCGCTCGACGCCGCCACCGCCGATGGCGAAGGGTCCAATCACGATGCTGGGGAGCTCTTTGGCATTTGGATCCCCGATTCCGATCGAGTAGACGAGCACGCCCAATTTCTTCGCCAGCGTGATGACCTCGTCGACCTGCGCGCGACTGGTGTTATCCATGCCGTCGGTCACCACCAGCAGCGCTTTCTTGTCATAGCGCCCCGTCATGACCATCCGCAGTCCTTGGATGATTGCGTCGAACAGCGCGGTCTGGCCGTTTGCGTAAAGGATCATGAGCTTGTTGGCCACCCGCTCATGATCGGTGGTGAAGGGTTGCAACAGGTAGGGACGGCTCGAGAATGCGAACAGAAACAGGTCGTCATGCGGGTTCAAAGCGTCCAGAAAATCCGCGATTGCCAGGCGCGCCTGCGGAATCTTCGGTTGCATGCTTCCGGAGGTATCGACCAGTATCCCGATCGAGACCGGGGTATTCAGGTCCTGGCGGAAGAATTCTATCGGACGCTGCTGTCCATCGAGGTAGAGCTTGAAGTCATCCTTCTGAAGACCGGTGACGTAGCTTCCGTTGGAATCGGTAACCGTGACGGTGACCTGCGCATAACCTGGCTGCTCGCGCAGTTGCGGGGTCGGGATGGTCAGTTCCTGTTCCTGCTGAGGGCCGGGAACCGTAGGCGTAATGTTCAGCGCGCCGCCCTGGTGGGAGGGTGTCGTCGGCAGTTCCAGCGTCGAGCTTTGCGACCCTTGATTGCCCGGAATAACCAGAGACGGAGGGCTTGAACTTTGCCCGGCCCAAGGCCCGCCGGGCCGCGCGAGCACCGCAGCCGCCACCAGAACCGCGAAGAAAGTACCGAGCCGCAGACGCCTTCGGTCTATTCGCATAATGGTTTCATGCTCTCGTCAAACCAGCGCTTCGGTCCGATCTTCCTATTTGCCGCGCCGTCACACAAGCTCGCTTGTGTAACACCCCGATAGTTTAGACGGTCCCTGGGGGAAGATGTTTCAATTGTTGTTTTGCGCACATCCCTCTCGGCTTGTGCGCGGTGGGGAAACAGACTGGACCTTGTCGGACCAGACGGCCAAGAGGCGCCGACCCAAACTTAAGACCCGACGGGCGCGCTGCTGCCGTAGCGCTCTTAGCCGATGCGGAGAGGGCCCGATTGGACCTGGGCCCGAATCGCCGCGGGCGCGCCGACCGCGTATTCGTTCCACCAGGTTGCTCCGGCTTCCGCGGCTTGCCTGACCAGGTCGCGCGCCTTTGCGGGGTCGGTGC
This sequence comes from Deltaproteobacteria bacterium, assembly GCA_019237115.1. Classification (GTDB taxonomy): domain Bacteria; phylum Desulfobacterota; class Binatia; order Binatales; family Binataceae; genus JAFAHS01. The sequence continues at coordinate 69,668 of JAFAHS010000327.1, read as the reverse complement.
CGCGATCGTAGCCTCCCGCAACCAGATCGAATGGGTCACCTGACGCGCGGCCGCTTCGTACAATTGCTGAGATCGCGCGAAGCTCGTCCGCCGACACCGGCCCCGAAGTTCCATCTCGATAAACCCTGTAGACCGCCAGTCCGTCCCAGCGTGCGGCGCGGCGGACGGGCGCCTGATGGGGCCACGCGCCGCCTACCCAGATTGGGATGCGCGGCTGCTGCAAAGGCACGGGGAGGAGGGTAAGGTCCTGGATTTTGTAAAAGCGGCCTTGGTAACTGAAGGGCCGTCCGCTCCACAAGCCGGCGATTACCTCAAGCGCTTCATCGAGCATCAACCCGCGCGTCTTCGCATCGGTCTCCTCTCCCACGCGCCCAAAGCCAGGATCATTAATGTCGCCGATGCCCACCCCGAGGATCATCCGGCCCCCGGAGAGATAATCCAGCGAGACCGCCTCACGCGCCACCTTCCAGGGACGCCGGCGTGGCAGCGCAACCACCATGAGCCCAAGCTTGATGCGCGTGGTTTTCACCGCAGCAGCGGCCAGCGCCATCCACGGATCGGAGACCGCGATCCGTCCGGGCGCGATGTGATGAACCAGATAGTCCTCCAGAAGAACCGCGTCCCATCCCGCCTGCTCCGCGATCCAGGCCAGTTCAGCGACCGAACGGGGATCGCCGCCCAGAGGTCCTGCGATGGGAAATCCGATCGCGTACCGCACGGTTGTGCCTACCCCTTGGTCCATACCGCATAGTTCGGAGGCCAGGTCCCGTGCGGACCGTTGTAGGCCGCATGCATGGCGCGGTCGATCTGGAATTCAAACAGCAACTCGTCTTCGGTTGAGGTCATCCCCTTTGACTTGAGGTCCGCGAGCACGCGCAAGCGCAGACCTTCGTCATCGACCATCCGTGCCCGGCCCATCACCAGGAACTCATCGTCCACCTCGGGGCAGGAAAGCTGTGCAGTGCGAAGCGACGGTCACGAAGCAGATCGCGTTGTTTATGGGACGGCCCGATCAGCGCGTAAAGACCGCCTTCGAACACGGTCGGACAGATTGGATGCAGGCGCGGCGCGCCGTCTTTGCGCAGGGTGGCGAGATAGGCAAGCCCGATGTCGTGCTGATGGATTAGTTTGCGTCCTGCGCCGGCGATCTGCGGCGCTCCAGCCTCGAACTGTGACCAGGAAACCATCGCACTGCTCCTCACGGATTTGTCTATTCCAATCGGATGGTGAGGCAGGCTGCGCCTGCCTCAACCCATCGTCTTTCCACCTCGCAGGGCGGGAGGGTTCTCGCCACCCAGCACCGCAAGGCGCTCAAGCCGTACCTCGGCGAACCTTTGGCTTACAAAAAAGGCCTCGCCCACCGCCCGGGGCGATCGGTCGGCCAGCATCGCGATCGTCCGGCGTGGCATCAGGATCGCGCCGGCCAACGCCCATGCCTGCCATTCCGGATCGCTGGCTTCGGCAAGCCGGCTGCGATCCAGGCGTCTGGTTGATTCGCCGGAACCCACGGACCGGTGGCGCAGCAGCGGTACATGCAAGATCGCGTGGGCCAGCTCGTGAATCACTGTCGAGCGCGCGAAGTGAGGTCGCTCCTCGTCGGCCAGATTGTCGTAAATCCACGGACTCACCAGAATTTCGCTCTCCGCCTCCGCGGCTGCATAGGTCACCGCGACGCGTTCGCCGAGTTCCGCATAACTGGCCGGCATCACGTGAATCCCGAAGCGCGGAAGTAATTCATCGATCCATTGGCGAACCTTGATCGGCTGCGGCCCGGACAGGGCGTCGGGCTGGAAGGTGCTGACCACCGTCTCTCCCAAAGTCTCGAGGTACTCAAGCGAAAGCGCGGGCATCGCGATTACCGTCTCGCCGAAGATGTCACTCATCGTCCGCCTTGAGCACCTTAAGCAGGCGCGAGATCTGCCCGACCGTGAGATCGCGATTCTTTAGACGGCGCGCGAGTGCCATCGCCAGGTCCTGGTAGCGGGGGGGCGCGTCGGAAATGTCCATCTCCAGCGGCCGACTCGCAGCGGCCTGACGCTGCAACTCTGCGCGGGTGAGGGTGGGAATCGCCCTTAGCAACCCATCCCAATGCTCCTCGCGCAAGGGACCCCGTACTCCGCGCTCAACTTCTCCCAGGTAGACGTGCGAGATTTTTAGTGCGCTCGCCACCTGGCGCAGGCTGAGCCCGCTCGCGACCCGCGCCTGGCGCAGGTAGCTGCCGAACCGGCTGGTCCGAACCGCAGTATCGTTGGAAGGCACGATGCCTTACTGTAAGCCCATTTGCCTTCCACTGTCAAGGCGCATTCCGGAGGCTGAACCGAATCATCTAGTGGCGGGTCATGGTGTCGACTTCTTTCAGTTCCGCGTCGGTCAGCTTCCATCCGCAAGCCTTCACGTTTTCCGTCACCTGCTCCGGTCTGGTAGCGCCGCTGATAACGCTTGACACCACCGGCTGGCAGGCGAGCCAACTGGTGGCGAGCTCGACGAGCGTGTGTCCGCCTGCCCGCGCGAATTCCTCGAGTCTCTCCAAGGTCGCGAAGTTCTGCTCGGTCATCACCTGCTTGGCCATCGGTTGCATCACCGCGAGCCGGGTCCCCTTTGGTGGCTCCGCACCGCGCCGATACTTGCCGGTCAGGAATCCGCTGGCCAGCGGAAAATAGGGAAGCATTCCGAGTCCGAATTTTTGGCAGGCCGGCACTAGGTCGCGCTCGATTCTGCGATCCAGGAGGTTGTATTGATTTTGCGCCGACACGTAACGGGCAAGGCTGCGGGTACGTGAAATCCAGTCCGCGTCGGCGACCTGCCAGCCGCTGAAATTGCTGTTGCCCAGGTAGCGCACTTTTCCGGCGCGCACGAGATGGTCGAGCGCGGCGAGGGTTTCCTCCTGCGGGGTGTCGGGGTCCGGCTGATGCAGCTGGTAGAGGTCCAGATAGTCGGTGTCCAGACGTCTTAAGCTGGCCTCGGCAGCCGCCATAACGTAACGGCGCGATGCTCCGCGCTCGTAGGGCCCGGCTCCCATCGGCATCCCGAACTTGCTTGCGACTACCACTTCGCGCCGCCGCTTCCCCAAAGCCTTGCCGAGCAGCTCCTCGGAACCACCGCGGTTTCCATAAATGTCGGCGGTGTCGAAGAAGGTGACTCCCTCATCGAGTGCGCGATGGACCACGGCGCGGGTCTGTTCGGTATCGCAGCGCATGCCGAAATTGTTGCAGCCAAGACCGGCAAGGGAGATTTTCAGTCCCGAATCTCCCAGATTTCGGTATTCCACGGTTTGCTCCTTTCTCGATAGATTCCCTTGGATATGGACAAAATGGTTCGGTAATTTTCGCAACCTCGGTTCGTCTTAAGTGTCGAAAACGCGAGTGGGCAAGGAAAACCCTACAAGAATGGTCGCAAAAAAGCTCCTGTTGCTTTCGGTGTTGGTCTTTGCGTGCGGCTTTCCGGTAACGTCTCGAGCACAGGGTGCGCCTGGATTTCCCGCCGGCTCATCGACTCCTTCCGGGGGGCCGGTGCTGCCACCGCCGTTCATGATGGCGCTGCGGGTGGCGGACTTGACGCCCGAGCAACAGAACAAGATGAACCAGATCATGGCTTCGGGACGCGAACAATCCGCGGAACCGATGAAAGAGTTGCGCTCGATCCACGAGCAAATTGCCAATATGCTTTTGGGAACGGGCCCGGTGAGCGAGGCCGACCTGGCGCCGTTTGCACAGCGGGCGGGACGCATTGACCAGCAGATGCAACAGCAGTGGGTGACGACCGCGTTGCGGGTTCGCGCCTTGCTCACGCCGGAACAGCTGACCAAGATGAATCAATTTCATCAGCAGGTCGTCGCCATCAACGCGCAAATCGAGAAGCTGATGCAAGGTCCGTTGCCGCGGGTGGTTCCCAAACGCTGATGGCGCAAGCGGAACATCGTCGAGTGGAAATTCTTCCCCGGCCGCAGGGCGCGGAAAGCCACTTTCCCGGGGCGGCGGCGCATCCGTTTCGCCGGGGCACGCCACGCTCCACCTCGCGAGCGCGCAACGACTTAAGAGCTCCCGATCGGGCAGACTTCGCCCTGGTGCGTGCGCAAATCGAAGCCTCCCGAGCGGGAGATCGGCGCGCGCTGGAGGAACTGATCCGTCATTACCAGGACCGCGTCGCAGGGTTCATCATCTCCATCGTCGGACGGGAAAGCGACTACGAAGACCTGTGCCAGACCGCCTTCGTAAAAATGGCCTTCGCGTTGCCCAGGCTGCGGTCACCTGAGATTTTTGAGTCATGGCTGTTCCGAATCGCGCGCAACGTGTGCATCGATCACCTGCGGCGGCTCAGATGGCGGCGCATCTTCGTGCCGTTCACCCGGGAACATGAACAGGTGTCGGCCGAGGAGCCCGAGGATGGCCGCGCCAGTGCGTTCGAAGCAGCGCTGCGGCAATTGCCGGCCGACCAGCGCGAGCTCATCGGACTGCTGCGCGAACGCGATTGGTCATACGCGGAACTGGCGGACATAACCAACAGCAGCGTCTCTGCGGTGGGCACGCGCCTGTTCCGCGCGCGGGCGCGCCTGCGTAAATTGCTCCAAGAGATCGAGCCATGACCTCCAACCTTTCGCGTCCGGTTCCTCGGGTCCGGCTGCCCGCCGATTTCGCCGAGCGGGTCGTGGGGCGAGTTGAAAAAATCGAGCGCCGGCGATCGATCCGTCGCAGCGCGCTCGCCACCACCGCGGCGCTGGGTATCGCGCTCGCAGGGGTTTTCACCTGGCGCTACCCGTCGATATGGAGCCCGCCGCCATCGATTGCGCAACCGTCGCCAGTCGGCTCGACCTTCGCCAACGCGTCCTCACGGGGCACCGAACCCGCCTATGCTGTGGGGCAGGAACAGCCCGTGGTGGATCTCTTGCTTCCGGACGGATACGTGGTGACGAATTTTGTCGAATCCTCCGGGGAATCCGGCTGGCACGCTTACGATTCCTGGTGGGGATCAAGTTCCTGATTCTTTTGCTCCCAGCGCTTGTATTCCAGCCGCCTGAGTTTCCTGACGAAGTTTCAGAACTATAAGTGCAATATGCTAATCTACACTCGCTAATCCGCTGTCTCTTTGTCTTCAACGGTCTCCGCTGACGAGTGCGGATGGCAGCGCATGCCCGAATGAAGCGTTCCTCATCGCCCAAGGCAGAGCCCCCGAAACAAGTCGCGGTCACCGGTCCGCCACTTGAGCTTTTATGGATCGGTTTTGGCATAGCAATTCTCGCGGTAGTGGTAGTTGTCTGGGCCGCCTATCGCATCAACGACGACTACGTTGAGGGCGCCCGTTGGGTTTCTCAATCCGAACTCGTTATCCAGTCCATCGAACAGGCCCGCGAGCAGCAGCAGAGCGCGCTGGATGCCGTGGATACCTATTGGCGGGATGGCGACCCGATGCTGTTCAACCAGTTCCAGATCGCTTTCGTAAAAATCCGCGAATACCTCGATCAGCTGCCTGCTCTGGTCGCCGACGACCACTTACAACTCGCGCGTGTGCGAGGGCTCGAGGATTCGTTAGCCAAGCTGGACCACATTTCTGCAGATCTTAAAGGCATGGCCTCAGACCACGATCGGCAGACAATCGTAGGTTCACCCCAATTTGCGCACCTTCGTGCCGAAGTGGAAAACCTGCGCAGCGGCCTGGTGCAGATGGATGAGAGAGAAGAACAGCTGCTCGCAGCGGGTTCGCGGCAGGCCCGCGACGCTTCCCGTCGCCGCATCGTGGTAATCACAGTCGGCGGGAGCGTGGTCGTCCTCTGGCTGATTCTGATGGGCGCCGCCGCCGCGGCTCTGCTCTCTCGCTATCGGCGCAGCACAGACGCGCTGGAACTGAGCGGCAGGCAGCTGGAACAGGCCAACGCCACGCTGGAGGAGCGGGTACGCGATCGCAGCGCTGCGCTGGGCGCGCAGAATGCCCTGCTCGAATCGATTCTCAACAGCCTGCCGGACGCGGTCGTGATGGTCGACAAGAACCTGCGGCCGGTGCTGATGAACCCCGCAGCGAAGCGCGAGTTGCGAGCGGACCTCAGACCGGCGGATTGGTTGAGCCAATACGAGGTGTTCGCGCCCGGCTCGACTACTCCGATTACTCCTGATCAGATGTTCCTCGCGCGCGCACTGTCCGGGAGGGTGATCGAGGGATTTGAACTGCGCGTGCGCGAACGCGTAACCGGACGAGAGCGCTGGATCGACGCATCGGTACGGCCGGTTACCGGCCCGGATGGCACTATTCAAGGAGCGCTGCTGGTCTTGCGCGACGTCACCGGTCGATACGACGCGAAGATCGAGCGCGCACTGTTCGCGTCGGTGGCCAGTTTCGTTCCCGACGCGGTGATGAGCCTGTCCCCGCAGGGGATCGTCACCAGCTGGAATGCCGGTGCGGAGCGGCTATTCGGGTATCGAAGCAACGAGGTCCTCGGCAGGTCGTACAGGTTGTCCGTTCCCGAAGATCGCCGCGGCGAACCGCAGAAAGTGGCCGCCTTGCTGGTAGCGGGCAAACCCGTCGAGAACTTCGAAACCCGCGTCATCCGCAAGGACGGCACCGAGGTCGACGTTGTCGTATCCGCATCGGCAATCCGAACCCTCCCGGGCCGCATCGAGGGCTACGCCGTAACCGCCCGCGACAATACCGAACACACACGGTTGCACAAGGAACTGCAACGTGCCCGGGACCTGGCAATCGAAGCCGCCCAGACCCGCGCCACCTTTCTCGCCAACATGAGCCATGAAATTCGTACCCCGCTTAACGCGATCGTGGGGATGGCGGAGTTGCTGCAGCTCACCGATCTCAACCGCGAACAGCGCGAGCGCGCGTCGATAATCGAATCCAGCAGTAAACTCCTGATCGCGATCGTCAACGACATCCTGGACTTCACCAAACTTTCAGCCGGGCGCGTGGTGCTGGAAAAAATCGTCTTCGACCTGCGCGAATTGGCAAAGACCACCGTGGCCGCGTTCCGTGAAGCAGCGGCGCAAAAACCCGTCGCGCTGGACCTTCAGCTCAATGAAAACCTGCCAGCGCGCTTGAAGGGCGACCCCAATCGGGTGCGTCAAATCCTGAACAACCTGATCTCCAATGCCATCAAGTTCACCGCGCAGGGCGCGGTGACGGTAAGCGTCGGCAAAGACCACGACTCCGCGCAGGAACAAGCGATCAGGTTCGAGGTGCGAGACACCGGCATCGGTATCGCGCGCGAGGTCCAGGCAAGTCTGTTCGAACCGTTCGTGCAGGCCGAGAGTTCAACCGCGCGGCGCTACGGTGGTACCGGACTGGGCCTGGTCATCTCGGCGCAACTCGTGCGGCAGATGGGGGGTAACATCACGATCGAGAGCGAACCTGGCCGGGGATCCACTTTTTCTTTCACCGCTCGCTTCGAAACCGCAAGTGACGATGATGAAGTCGAGTTCCCCCGCGTCTCTGCCGACGGGGAACCCGCCGCCCGCAGCGAAGCCGGCACGAGCGCAATCTTATCGAACGGGCGTGGCGCTCCGACCCAGACGCCGAATCGTTCCAACCAGGCGCAGCGAGTCCTGGTCGTGGAAGACAACCCGGTAAATCGCGAGCTGGCCGCCGAACAGCTCCGCGTGCTCGGCTATCACGGCGACATTGTGGGCGACGCGCAGGCGGCGCTCGACGCGCTTTCGCGGCAAAACTACGACCTCGTGTTGATGGATTGCGAAATGCCGGTGATGGATGGCTACCAAGCGACCCGCGAAATACGCCGTCGCGAAGGTGGGGGTCGCCATGTGGTGATAGTCGCGATGACCGCGAACGCCACCCACGAGCAGCGGGACCGCTGCATTGAAGCCGGCATGGATGATTTTCTGAGCAAGCCGGTCCGCCTGCAGTCGCTGGGGGATAAGCTCGCTGCCTGGTCGGAAAATTTGAACGGCGTCGCCCCCGGTGGAAACGCCAAGCAGCCTGCCGATGAATTCGCTGTGCCGGCCGCGGTGCATGACGCGCCGCCGTCGGAGTCGGAGCTGGACTCCCAGACGCTCCTGGAACTCCGCGAGCTGTCCACCGCGACCGGCGACGATGTCCTGCGCAAACTGGTGGAGACGTTTCTCTCCGAGTTGCCTGACCGTCTCGCCGCGCTCAAGTCGGCTCTCGACGCGGAAGACCTGGTCGCCCTAGGCCGCGCGGCACACGCGCTGAAAAGCGCTGCGGCCATCGGGGCGCTGCGTTACGCAAATCTCTGCGGCACGGTGGAAAGCTACGCACTTACCTACCAGCGCTCGGAGGCGCTGGCGTTCGCGCGGGCGCTGGTCGAGGAGTCGGCTCAGATTCCCGCGATTCTGCGGCGGGCAGCGGGATTGAGACCCTGAGGCCGGGTGGTCGCTCCCCGGCGGGTGCGGGGAACCCCCCGCCGATTTGACATCCGGGTCGGAATCACGCTAGGTGATGAGCACGCTCAGAAATGAGCATGCTCACCAATGCCGCCCAGCCCTGGCACCGCTCGCCTGGATAAATCCCGCCGCCCGGCTCCACCCGGGCTCAGCCGGGTCGAGCGCAAAAAGCGCGACAAGCTGGAACGGATCAAGCGAGCGGCGCGCGCGCTGTTCGCCCGCAAGGGGTTCGAGGCCACCACCACCCGCGAAATCGCCACCGCGGCCGATGTCGGCATCGGCACCGTGTTCCTGCATGCGGTAAGCAAGCAGGACCTGCTGGTGACGATTTTCCGCGAGGAGGCGGGGCGCGCGGTGGACCGGGCCCTCGAGAACCGGGCCGAGGGGCCCCTGATCGATGGGCTGCTGCGAATCTTCGACGCGCTGATCGCCCAGCATGAAGGCAACATCGGCCTTGCCCGGGTCTTCGTGAAGGAACTGCCGTTCGTCGATGATGCACGGCACGGACGCGCGGCCTTCATGGCGGATTTGTTCGGGCGCATGGCCGCGATGATCGAGCGGGCGCAGGAGCGTGGCGAATTGCGCCACGGCATTCCGTCGCTGCGGCTGGCCAAGAATCTGTTCGCGCTCTACTTCGGCATTCTGTTGGAGTGGCTCGGGACGGCCGCAATTACCCCGCAGGAACGCGACCGGGCGCTGCGCTCGGCGCTGGAGTTGCACCTCTCGGGACTGCTCCTGCAAGGAGAAAACCACAATGCCAGCTCGCACCGGTAAACAGTTCACCGCTGGACTTAAAAGCCCGCGCGAGGTGTGGGTGGACGGGGAACGGGTGACCGAGGTCGCCTCCCATCCCCGGCTCGCCGGGGCAGCCGCCACGCTGGCCGAGGTCTTCGACCTCCAGCACCAGGCCGCAGAGGTCTGCCTGATGCCGGATCCGGAGACCGGCGAACCGATCAATCTGAGCCACATGATTCCGCGCTCCAGGGCCGATCTCGAGCGGCGGCATCGAGCGCTCAAGCTCACGGCCGAATTCACGGTCGGGCTCATGGGCCGAACCCCGGACTACATGAACGTGACCTATGCCGGTTTTGCGGGGCGCGCGGACGAATGGGCGGTCAACGGCAATGACCGTGGCGCGAGCAACCTGGTCGCCTACCAGAAGCTGCTCGCACGCAAAGATCTCGCGCTGACTCACACCATTGTTCAGCCGACCATCGACAAATCCTGGGGCGATGCCCCGGTGGCAGGCAACGACGTCGCTTTGCACAGGGTAAGCGCCACCGATCACGGCATCCTCGTGCGCGGCGCTCGCATCCTGGCAACCCTGGCCCCATTTGCGGACGAGATCGCCGTCTATCCTGGAGTGCCCCTGCCCGAGGGCGCCGACGCGTACGCGCTGTCCTTCTGCATTCCGGTGGGTACGCCCGGACTCAAGTTCCTCTGCCGCGACAGTTGCACGGTCACCGGCAGCCCGTTCGATCACCCGCTTTCCAGCCGGTTCGACGAGCAGGACGCGTTCGTGATTTTCGACGACGTCGAGGTGCCACGCGACCGGGTTTTCATCAACGCAAACTCGCGGGCCTACAACGCGGTGATGACCACCGGATGGTACCCCAACGTCATGCAGCAAACCATGATTCGCGCGCAGACCAAGCTGGAGTTCGCGTACGGACTGGGCTGCCTGATGGCGGAAACCATCAATGACAAATCGCCGGCCACCGCGCAGATGCTGGGTGAGATCTGGAGCTATGCCGAGTTGACCCGCGCGGCGGTCAGGGCCGCGGAAGCTGAAGCCTTCGAGTATGGCAACGGAGTGTGGTTCCCCAACGGCGCGCCGCTGACCGCATTGCGCGCCTCCTTGCCGGGCTGGTTCCCGCGGGTCGGCGAAATTATCAAGCTCATCGGCTCGCACAACCTGCTCGCAACACCGACCGCGAACCAATTCGACGATCCCTCGCTGCGCGACCTGGTCAATCAATTCCTGCGCGGCGCCAATCACATATCCGCGCGCGATCGGGCGCGGGTTTTCCGGCTTGCGTGGGATTTCGTCGGCACCGCGTTGGCCGGGCGCAACGAACTCTACGAGCGCTTCTACCTGGCCTCCGGGGCGCGCAACTACGCGCTGGCACATACCCTGGCGCCGCGCGAACGCGGCAAGCGGCTGGTCAACCAGGTGCTCGGTCTGGTGCCGCTCGGCACGGGTGAGGACGCGAGCAGCGCCCCGAAGGTGATGGGCCTGCCTCGCTCGGCGGGCGAATGGGTACGGAAATAGGCGATTTGACCAGAGTCGGAATTGACTGTAGTCATTCGGAAGTGATAGACACCGGCTTGGAACGCGCCATTGCGCGATAGATGGGAGGTGGACCATATGGCCAACACGGCACCGCACAATCCACCATTTCGCGCCGAGCACGTCGGCTCACTGCTGAGGCCGCCGGAATTGTTGAAGATGCGCGCTGACCGGGAGGCCGGCCGCAGCTCGGCCTCCGACCTGCGCATGCTGGAAGACGAGTTCATCCGCAAAGTCGTGGCGAGGCAGGAAGAGATCGGCCTGCAGGCGGTCACCGATGGCGAATATCGCCGCGGGGTCTTCTACGCCGACTTCATCTGCCGCGGACTGGGCGGCGCAAGCATCTACTATGAAACCGAGCGGATGTTCTTCGTTGACGATCAGGGCAACAAGATCGCGGTTCCGCTGCTTAAGATTCACGATCGTCTCAAGTGGACGTCACCGGTTCATGTCGACGAGTTCAAATTTCTCCAGGCCCTGACGCGGCGTACCGTCAAGCTGACCCTGCCCTCGCCCACCATCGCCTACTCCGCGGACGGCAGGAATATCGCCAAGGGCGTGTATTCCGACCTGGCCGAGCTGCGCGATGACATCGTCGATGCGTACCAAAAGGAGTTGCGCGCGCTGGCCGCGGCGGGATGTCGATATGTTCAGCTCGACGAGGTCCCGATCGCGCTGTATTGCGACCCCAAACGCGTGGAACAGATGAAACGCGGCGGCCTGGACGTCGACCAATTGCTGTTCGAGACTTTCCCGAATCTGATCAACCGGGCACTGGCCGACCGACCGCCGGAACTGCACGTCACCATGCATCTGTGCCGCGGCAACAATCAGAGCGGCTGGCTGACCGAGGGTGGCTACGACCCCGTCGCAGAGATGCTATTCAGCGGCCTCAAGGTGGACTCCTATTTCCTCGAGTACGACACCGCGCGTGCGGGCACCTTCGCGCCGCTGCGCTTTGTGCCCAAGGACAAATCGGTCGTGCTCGGCATCGTGTCGAGCAAGCTTGCGCGACTCGAAACCAAGGACGAGTTGAAGCGCCGCATCGACGACGCCACCAAGTACCTCGATCTCGACCGGCTTGGCTTGAGTCCCCAATGCGGTTTCGCCAGCACCTCGCCGGGCAATAAGCTGACCCCGGAACAACAAGACGCAAAGCTGCGCCGGATCGTGGAGACGGCGAGGGAGATCTGGGGATAGCTTCTGTCTATCACTTGTCCGAGGATTGGATCAGAGTTAGGTCCGGGCAGCGCGGAGCAAAAACCGCTCACCAGGCAACCTCAAGGGAGATTGAAGATGGCTGATACAACCAAAGTAGCCGGGGTGGAGGTCTCGACCGCCCACTACATCGACGGCCAGCGTGTCGCGTCCACAGAGAAATTTCCAAACTGCTCGCCGATCGACGGGAAGCATCTCGCCGACGTCAGTGCAGCCGGCGCCGCAGAAATCGATTCGGCCGTGGCTGCGGCTCGGCGCGCCTTCCCGGCCTGGGCTGCTCTCGGTCCGGAGGGGCGGCATCCGATCCTGAGCCGGTTTGCCAGGGCCATCCAGGACCACGCCAAAGACATCGCCGCGGTGGAAACCGAGGACAACGGGTCGCTGCTGATTGGAAATGCCACGCGAATGGTTCCTCGCGCCGCGCACAATATCCAGTTCTTCGCCGACCGCGCCCGCAAGCTGAGCGATGAGACCATCGATTCGCCCGAAGTCGTCAACCACGTCCGCTACGATCCGGCCGGCGTCGCGGGGCTGATCACTCCCTGGAACGGACCTTTCATGCTGACTACCTGGAAGGTGGGTCCGTGCCTGGCCGCGGGCGACACCGCGGTGGTCAAACCGCCCGAATGGGCTCCGCTCAGTTGCTCCTTGATGGCCGATCTTGCCGCCGAAGCCGGCCTCCCTGCGGGAGTACTGAATGTGGTGCAAGGGATCGGCGAAGAAGCCGGCGCCGCGCTGGCAGCCCATCCAGACATCGATCGGCTGAGCTTCACCGGTTCAACCGATACCGCAAGTTTGATCGGCGCGTCCTGCGCGCGCTCCCTGACACCGGTCAGTTTCGAGCTCGGCGGTAAGTCACCCTTCATCATCTGTGCCGATGCGGACCTGGATGCCGCCGCGCAGACCGCCGCCGGACAGTATTTCAATGCCGGCCAGGTCTGCCTGGCAGGCACCCGTATCCTGGTCGAGGCGAAAGTGGCGGATGAGTTTCAGGCGAAGTTCCGCGCCGCGGTATCTCACCTCACGGTTGGCGATCCGCGCGACAAGAACACCCGCATCGGTCCCCTCATCACGCCGGAGCACTACAAGCGCGTCGAGGGATTCGTCGATCGCGCTTTGCGAGCCGGGGTCAAGCCGGTCTGGGGTGGTCATCGGCACGGCGCGGGCGAGCTGTACTTCGAACCGACGCTGCTCGATGGGGTGTCGCAGGAGATGGAGATTGTGCAACGCGAGGTCTTCGGACCCGTGCTGACCTGGCAGACCTTCCGCGACGAAGAAGAAGCCGTCCGGCTCGGTAACGGCACCAACTATGGCCTGGCCGCAGTAATCTTCAGCAAGAATGAGGAACACGCAATGCGCCTGGCGAAACGGATCGTCGCCGGCACCGTCTGGGTCAACTGCTTCTTCGTGCGCGAACTGGCGGCACCTTTTGGGGGGAGCCGTAACTCCGGAATTGGCCGCGAAGGCGGCAACTGGAGTTTCGACTTCTATTGCGACGTAAAGAATATTGCGGCAATGAAGGGTTCCTTCGTCTGACGGCGCGCGCCGGCACGACGAACCTGGAGGTCAACCATGAGTGTTCTCGACGGACCAAGGGAAGAATGGCGGCGGATACTTCACGAGGGACACCCGGAGTGGGTGAAGCCCGCCGGTGACAAACTGATCCTGGGTGACGGCCGGGTCGTTGCGGAGGCCAGCGCAACCTACCTCCCCCCCTGCGATCCCACCAAGATTCTGTGTATCCACCTCAACTATGAGTCGCGCCGCGTGGAGTTTCGCGCGCCGATGCTGGAGACCCCCACCTACTTTCAGAAGCCGACCACCGCGCTGAATTCGCATCGTGGCTCGCTGTGCCGCCCCGCCGGCCACAAGTTTTTGAACTACGAGGGCGAGGTCGGGGTGATCATCGGCAAGCCGATGCGCAACGTCGGGCGGGAGCAGGCCTGGGACTATATTGCGGGATTTGCGCCGGCCAATGACGTCGGCTGCCAGGATTACCGCGAGACCGACGCGGGCTCGATGCTGCGGGTGAAGGGCCAGGACGGTTTCTGTCCGATCGGACCGGGTATCGTCAGCGGCGTCGATATCCGAAAGTCAACCCTGCGAACCTACATCGACGGGAAAGTGGTACAGGAAGGCGCAATCAGCGAGATGATCTTTCCGATCGACTACATTCTCGCCGACCTCTGCCGTTTCATCACCTTGCTGCCCGGCGACCTGATCCTGAGCGGCACCCCGAAGAATTCGCGCCCGATGAATCCGGGCGCCCTGGTTGAAGTGGAAGTGAGCGGACTTGGCCGATTGTCAAATCGCGTGGTCGAAACTCCGGCCCCGGCGCACAAGGTGGGCCATCAGCCGACCGACACTGATGCGGTGCGGCGCGTGGCGCTGGGTTCCGATTGGGTACGCACCGATCCGAGATAGAAAGCTATGCATATGGAGGCAATAAAATGGTCCAGGTAACCGAACTCGGATACATGGGTTTCGGGGTAAAAGACCTCGAGGCGTGGAAAAAATTCGCCACTGACGTTCTGGGGATGGAAGTCGTCGATGAAGGCCCCGGCGACCGCTGCTATCTGCGGATGGATTACTGGCACCATCGCATTGTCCTTCACTCCGATCCGTCCGACGACCTCATGTATCTGGGATTCCGGGTGGCGGGTAGCGAGGAGTTCCACGCAATGCAGGCCCAGCTGCAGGCCGCGGGCATCAAGTTTACGGTGGGGTCCGAAGAAGAGGCGGCCGAACGCCATGTCCTGGAAGTGCTCAGGACGGAAGACCCGGGCGGCAATCCGGTCGAGGTCTTCCACGGGCCGCACGTGCAGTTTGCCAAGCCCTTTCACCCGGGTCGGAGGATGCACGGCCGCTTCAAGACCGGAACCGGCGGTATGGGCCACTGCATTGTTCGTGAAAAAGACCCCGAAGCTGCGTATCGCTTCTATACCCAGCTCGGGATGCGCGGTGGGGTCGAATACAAAATCCGCGTGGGCAAGATGACCATCGCTCCTATCTTCATGCACTGCAACGATCGCGACCATTCAGTCGCCTTCGGAATCGGCGGTGCAGGTGAAGACAAGCGCTTTAACCACCTTATGGTCGAAGTCGACAACTTCGACGACGTGGGGCTCACTCACGACCTAGTGCGCCGCGAGAAGATTCCGGTGCACATCACGCCCGGCAAACACTCGAACGATCACATGTTCTCGTTCTATTTCCGTACCCCGTCGGGGTGGATGCTCGAATACGGTTGGGGCGCGCGTGCAGCTACCTATCAATCCGAGTACTACTCCGAGGACGTGTACGGTCACGCGCCGGAAGCGGGCGGTTTTGGTCCACCTCCGCGAAGAGAGTAGGCGTGAAGCGCCGATGCGGCGCTTGCGCCACGCAGTGGTTCGGATGATCACGTTCGCCACCAAGTAGTCGATGCAACCCGCACGGAGGTGGCAACGCGCGAGCGAAGAGCGGGCGGCTCGACAGGTTTTACGTCGGCGGACACACCCACATTCCGACCGCAAACTCGCCGAGCTGGCCGCCAAATTCCACTAAAGGTCAGAGCCATAATGGACGCTTCTGCTATCACGCGACTCGCCAGAGAGCTTCACGAAGCCGAAAAGAGCAGGAAGGTGATAAGGTTTCCTTCCGCGCAGTATCCCGAAATCACCGATGCCGACGGATACGCGGTGCAGAAGGCGTGGATCGATCTAAAACTCGCCGAGGGTCGCAAAATCATCGGGCACAAAATCGGACTGACCTCGCGCGCGATGCAGTCAATGTTCAACATCAACGAACCCGACTACGGCGTGCTGCTCGACGACATGCTTTATCAGGACGGGGCAGAGATACCCGCCAATCGTTTCATTTCGCCGATGCTCGAGAACGAACTTGCGTTTATTCTGGGCAAGCCGCTCAAAGGGCCCAACTGCACGATCTTCGAGGTTCTCGATGCTACGCAATATGTAATTCCCGCGCTCGAGATCGTGGATCTGCGCACCAGACGCGACGATCCAGAGACCAAGGCGGCGCGGCGCGTGGTCGACACCATCGCGGACAATGCGGCCAACGCGGCGCTGGTGATTGGCGGCCGCCCGATTCGCCCGCTCGACGTCGACCTGCGTTGGGTAGGTGCACTCTGCTATCGAAACGGCGTGCTTGAGGAATCCGGAATCGCCGCTGCGGTTTTGAACCATCCAGCCAACGGCATCGCGTGGCTCGCCAACAAGCTCGCACCGTTCGGCGCGGGTCTCAATGCCGGGGAAGTGGTCATGGCCGGCTCATTCACACGAACCGTTCCCGCACGAGCGGGCGATACTTTCCACGTCGACTATGGTCCGCTCGGCTCAATCTCGTGCCGCTTCATCGGAGAGCGCTAGATGGATGTCCCGGTAAATCGATTCAAACGCGCCATCCGCGACGGCAAACCGCAAATCGGCCTGTGGCTCGCTCTTGGCGATCCGATTTCGGCAGAACTCTGCGCCGCCGCCAGCTTCGATTGGCTGGTGCTCGATGCTGAACATGGGCCCAACGATCTGCGCACCCTGATCGCGCAACTGCAGGCGGTCGCGCCATATGAAAGCCACCCGGTCGTGCGCATCCGGGTAGGCGACACTCACATCATCAAACAGGTACTGGAAATAGGCGCGCAGACTTTGCTGATCCCGATGGTCGAAACCGCGGAGCAGGCGGCAGGCCTGGTTGCGGCCATGCAGTATCCCCCCGCCGGCGTACGCGGCGTCGGCGCGGCGCTCGGGCGTTCATCGCGCTGGAACCGGATGGCAGGCTATCCCAAGCAGGCAGGCGAACAGATGTGTCTGCTCGTGCAAATCGAAACGCGGCGTGGGGTAGAGAACATCAAGGCCATCGCGGCAACGCCAGGTGTCGATGGGGTCTTCATCGGACCCGCAGACCTGTCGGCGTCAATGGGCCATCTCGGCAACATGACGCATCCGGACGTGCTTGCCACCATCGAGGAATTAATCGGATATATCCGAGCCGCGGGCAAAGCCCCCGGCATCCTGATGGGAGACGAGGAGCTGGTAAAGCGCTATCTCGAACTCGGCTGCAGGTTCATCGCCGTGAGCGCCGATACTCTTCTGCTGAGCCAGGCCGCCGATCGGATGGCCACCAGGTTCAAGGCACTGGCCAAGTGAACGCCGGCACGAAAAGCGGAAGATGACCATCGGGTTCTCTCCAACCCTGCGGCCGATAAACGTGCCACGGCTGCGAGCTTCCGCATTACGAGCAACTGACTCCGTGCGCACCCGGACGCGGGAAGCCGGAGCAGACCGCCGCCAGCGATCTGCGAACTCTCCCTTGTTCAATTCGAAGCTCGGTCTCGAAGCGAGCGAACGGCTACGTCCCGAGGTCTGGTCGAACCCCCAAACGATCAGCGGAAGTCGGGGAACCAGATCGGTTGCCAACGCGGTTCTATCTGATAGAGAGGGAAAGAACTGACGGTGAACATTCGCAATAAAGCATTTCTTGGATTCTGGTTGCTTCTTGCGGCGGCCTTGACGATACCTGCGGGTCGCGCGGAATCGGCTGCCGCCTCCGACCAACAGGACCAGGTTGCAGTCTTTTCGGGTGGATGTTTCTGGGGCGTTGACGCGGTCTTCAAGCACGTCAAAGGCGTGGTCAAGGTCACCTCGGGTTACGCGGGCGGCAGCGCCGCCACCGCGCATTACGAGATCGTCAGCACGGGGCTAACCGGACACGCCGAGTCGGTCGAGGTCGTCTACAATCCGTCGCAAGTGTCGTACGAAGACCTGCTGAAGGTTTTCTTCACGGTTGCGCACGATCCGACGGAACTGAATCGGCAGGGTCCCGACGAAGGTAAGCAGTACCGCTCAGTGGTTTTCTACGCCGACCCGAGCCAGCAAAAGGCCGCCGAGGCTTACATTGCCAAGCTGGCCCAGTCCCACGCTTATTCGGAGCCAATTGTGACCCAGGTGGTCCCGCTTGCGCACTTCTACCCGGCCGAGGGGTATCACCAGAACTACTGCGCGCTCCATCCGGATAATCCGTACATCGTCATGAACGATCTGCCCAAGGTGAAGCGGCTCCAGGAAGAGTATCCCGGCCTCTATCAGCCCTAGGAGCGGTTGGAGATCGCGCAGATTTCACGAACGGAACAACTGAGTGGCGTCGCGCTTCACCGGCCGCCGCACCGTTGGAGGGCCCGTTTCCCAAAAGTCTCAAGGCCAATCACGATGCTCCGGGGCCATTTGAGGCGTCACGGTCGACGCGGGTAGTTTTCGCGCCCCTCGGCAACCCTTTGTGGGATCCGAGACCCGCAAGCTCGCAGTATTTCGCAATTGCATTTGCAACTTTTCTCCTTACGCTCAAATGGCAAGCTCGAGGGTGTAAGCGATTGTGCGATTCTTCTGCTAAAAGCGAATCATGCGCCGAGAGGTCCGACCACAGGTCGGGTAATTTGGGTTCAGGATTTGATTCCCCGTTGCCAACCGGAGACGGCGATGATGAAACAACCGGCTCGATCGTTCGTGGACATGCAAAGCGGCGAGATCAGTCGCGAGATCTTCGTGGACGAGACCATATATCGCCAGGAGCAGGAGCGCATTTTCGCGCGTGCCTGGGTCTACGTCGGACACGAGACCCAGATCCCGAACACGGGAGACTTTTTCCTTTCCCGGATGGGTGAGGAATCGGTCATCGTGACCCGTGACGCATCGAAGCGTGTGCGCGTGCTGCTCAACACCTGCCGTCATCGCGGGATGCGGGTGTGCCGCTACGATGAAGGCAACAGCAATGCGTTCCAATGCCCGTACCACGGGTGGACCTATGCAGTTGATGGCAAACTGCTCGGGGTACAGAAATACGACCGAATCTATGAACCTCCTTTCGACAAGGCGCGGTGGGGACTGATCGAAGCCGCGAAGATTGCAAATTTCAGAAGCACGATTTGGGCAACCTGGGATGCGGAGGCGCCGCCGTTCGAGGAATACTTGGGCGAAGCGAAATTTGCGCTGGATATCGGCTTCTGTTCATGGGATGCGGGCGAGAGCGGCACTGAAGTGCTGGGCAGCGTCCAGAAGTGGATCATTCCGGCGAATTGGAAAATCGTGGCGGAGAATTTCGCGGGCGACGTACTGCACAATATCAGTCATCGATCGGTCGACCTGGTGGGCCTCGGTCCCAACGACAAGGCCGGCCGCCGCGACGATCCCGGGCGCGGTGCTCTCGCCGCCTGCCCGGAAGGACACGGCATCATCTATACGGTGGCCGCGGCCAGCCCTGAACGCGCCGATTATTCGGCATCGCCGGCGACCGCCGCGTATTTCAAACGGTGCTGGGAAAGGCGCCTGGCGAAGATGGGGGATCAGGCAGGAGTGTCGGCCACCGTCGGCACCATCTTTCCGAACATGTCGTTCCATGCGCAGCAG
This sequence comes from Deltaproteobacteria bacterium, assembly GCA_019237115.1. GTDB lineage: Bacteria > Desulfobacterota > Binatia > Binatales > Binataceae > JAFAHS01. The sequence goes on along the minus strand of JAFAHS010000327.1, from coordinate 50,406 downwards.
CCCCGCACCATCCTGGTCGCCCACCCAAGCGGACCTCATCACACAGAGATGTGGCGGTGGTATTTGGTCGATAAACAGGCGCCGCCCGAGGTGAAGCAGTTCCTCCGGAGTTACTATATGCGCTATTCGGGTCCGGCCGGTTTGACCGAGCAGGACGACATGGAGAACTGGAAATACGCGACCAATGCCAGCCGCGGCGCCGTCGCTCGCCGCTATCCCTACAACTACAAGGCCGGGATGGGACCCCCACGCCGCGATCCCCTGGTCCCCGGGTCCACCGATGGGGCATTCACGGAACGCAACGCACGCGCTCTGTACAACCGGTGGGCCGACTACATGGACGCGACAACCTGGAGCGATCTGCGCGGTTTGCGAAGTGAATAATCCCGGAGGCGAGAACGCCGGACTTCACCACGGTACCAAGCGCATGAAGGATGTCCCGGTGGTCGATCCGTTTTAGGCTGCTAAGTCCCGGGACGCTTGGAAGGAATCCCTCATGGAACATCGACCAACCGCGGAGCGGCTCGGATACATCAACCTGATGCGGGAGATCGAAGACTTCCTGTACGCCGAGGCGGACCTTCTCGACGAACGGCAATTCGAAAAGTGGCTCGACCTGCTGACCGACGACATTCGCTACTGGATGCCGATGCGCAAGAACCTGGAATTCCAGCGCCGCGACCAAGACATCACCGGCGATCGTGACATCGCCTGGATCGATGACGACAAGACCACGTTGGTCAAACGCGTCAAACAGATCATGACCGGCATCCACTGGGCGGAAGAACCGTTGTCGCGTGTGTCGCACCTCATCTCGAACATCCGCCTCGCCGGGCAGATCGACGAAGCCACCTACCTGGTGAAATCGCACTTCATCGTCCACCGAAACCGGCTGGAGACCGAAACGGATTTCATCGCTGGCCGTAGAGAAGATGTACTGCGGCGCGCGAATGGCGAATTCAAGATCGCCAGTCGAAAAATCATCATCGATCAGACCGTACTGCTGGCGAAAAACCTGACATTTTTCCTGTAAAAGTTCGTACACCTATAAGATGTCAGCTTTTGGCAAGCTATGTTCTTGGCCGGCGCCCGGTGACCAGATACGTCGCACCAAAGCGTCTCGGTAACTTGGGGGTGCCTTAAGTCGTGAGTCCCATCGCAATTAGTTGGATCGTTTTCGCGTGCGTTTTTGGAGGTGCCCTGCTCGGCATGCTGCTGCGCGGTTTCCTGCCCGACCATTATCTGGACGCTGATTCCAAAAATGTCGTGAACCTCGGGATGGCCCTTATCGCGACGTTGTCTGCCCTCGTGCTCGGGTTGTTGATCGCCTCGGCGAAAGGCTCATACGACGCGCAGGCGGGGGAAGTCATCTCGATGTCCGCCGACATCATCCAGCTCGATCGCATCCTTGCCCGCTACGGACCGGAAGCCAGCGCGGCTCGTCAGGTGGTGCGTCGAACAGCCCTCGCACTGGATCGGAGTTGGTCTGAGGGCACCTCGAGATCTGCAAGATTGGATTCGCCGGAGTTCCGATCCGGGGCCACCAGCTTCTATGAAAAGATTCAGGAACTTGCGCCGCGCAATGACTTCGAGCGTTTGCTCCAGAGCCAGGCGCTGCAGACCGCCTACAATCTGGGGCAAACCCGTTCCCTGTTGCTGCAGCAGGCAGGCAGCTCGGTCCCGGTACCATTCTTGGTGGTGATGGTCTTCTGGCTAACTGTCATTTTCACCAGCTTCGGCCTCTTCGCACCCCGAAACCCGGCCGTCATCGCTACCCTGATCGTGTGCGCTCTGTCGGTTTCGGGAGCGATCTACCTGATCCTCGAACTGGACAACCCCTTCGCCGGGCTGATGCGAATCTCCGCGGCGCCGTTGCACAACGCAATCGCGCAAATCAGTCAATGACCGCTGCGCCCCCGCGAACCCGTCCCGTGAAAGAGCTTCTGCCGGGTCCGGGTCGGCATGACTGTAAGTCACAAAACCATTGCATTTGTGCGCTTGTCTTGCAGTGGCCTCCGTTTTTCGCCGCCTGCATCTAGCTCCTGCCCTTTGCAGCACGGTTTGTCATCGCCGCTGTCAGAGCCAGCCCACCAGGTATTTTGAATGTGCCGCGAATCCCATCAATTGGTGTGGCGAGGTTCCGCCATTACATAGTAAGGTCGAGCGGTACAGGGGCGATCTTAAGCGCGGGAAGGCTCAAGCGTTCTGCATCGAAGTTCACCGTTCCAGTCGCCATTTCGCAGCGGGCAAGCCATAGGCGGAGAAAAAAACGTGGACGAGACATCAATCAAGCAGGAAGTGCGCGACCGATACGGGCGCGAAGCGTTGAAGGTGCGCAACGTGAAGGGGTCGGCATGCTGCGGGTCATCGGCGAGCGCATGTGGCGATCCGATAACCTCCAGCCTCTATGCGGACGCAGAGACAGCGCAGATTCCCAGCGAGGCGCTGGCGGCGTCGCTGGGATGCGGTAACCCGACGGCGTTGGCTGAACTGAAAGCCGGTGAGATCGTCCTCGATCTCGGCTCGGGCGGTGGAATCGACGTATTGCTTTCGGCGCGGCGGGTCGGCCCCGCGGGCAAAGCCTACGGCCTGGACATGACCGACGAAATGCTGGAATTGGCGCGCGACAATCAGCGCAAGGCCGGCGTCACAAATGTCGAGTTCCTGAAGGGAGAAATCGAGAACATTCCGCTTCCGGACGACTCGGTCGAGGTGATCATTTCTAACTGCGTAATCAACCTGTCCGCCAGCAAGGACCGGGTTTTGAAAGAGGCTTTCCGCGTCCTCAAGCCGGGCGGACGCGTCGCCCTGTCGGACATCGTCGTGCGCGGGGAAATGCCCAACGAGATCAGGGACAAGGTCGAGTTGTGGGTCGGATGCATTGCAGGGGCGCTGGAGGACCACGAATACGAAGCGAAGCTCGGACGCGCCGGGTTCAGGGATATCGAGCTTGAACCGACCCGCGTGTACCAGGCAGCACAGGCAAAGGAGCTTTTGCGCAGCATTGGGCCTGATGCAGACCGCGTTGCCACCGCTGCAGATGGTAAATTCGCAAGCGCATTCATTCGGGCACGAAAACCCACCGCTCTTTGAGCGCGGCCGGGGACTGTCAACTGGCGAACGGCGCAAGTCGTGATACCGCCTGGTCGAGCACGATCCAGATCGAGTCGATTCTGCGGATCTCGCCGAGCAGCTTCCAGACCCGCCGGTCTGAACACCGCCGCGATCTCAATGGGGCGGCGCCACTGTGAGTGCCGTCGCATCGGGAAGCTGATGCTGCAAACCGAAATCGTAAAGCGCAAGTTGGAAGTCTCCGCTTTCACAGATCTCGCAAACCGCGATCTGTTCGTGCACTTTCATCGACCCGCGGGGGTTCGGTTACGCCGCCGCTCCAGCTGCGAACGATGCGAGTCCGCGAGGCGACGGTCGTGCAGGAGTGGCGAACTGCATGGATTTGTTGGGAGCGGACCCCTCTACTGAAGAAATTGGTTTGGACTTCCGCGGGTCGGCGTTGAAGTCCCAATTCTTAAGCAGGACATACTGCTTGCCGCGCCGCGCAAGCAGGCGGGCTTCATGCCTCCGAGTCTCGCGAAGGGGGCTGAGTTTTCCTTTCCTCAAGTAGCTACACGCTTCCAATCTGATCCACAACTTCCGACTGCAGCGCCTGTGCATCATAGGCTCGAGGCGGGCGGCGCGACTGAAACGGCTCAGCTGTGGCGTGGCTTCGCGGCGCAGATCCCGGAAAACGCCGGTGCGCGCGTCGCTGTTACCCAGGCTGAATCGATAGAGCCCGCGGGAGCGTTCAGGTGCGGGTTTGTCTGAGTGGGACCCCCACCCTAGGAGGGCTTGTCCCAACAGGGGAGTGAGGCTGGAGGGTTGGGTGAGGTCAGCATGGGTCGAACGAGAGTCAGTATGCCGACCCAGGTTCAGTACCCTAAATTCCGAATCAGATACTTGGTCTCCTAACGGATGCAAGCGAGCGTTCGCCAGTCGTGCCGTAGCGAACAGACGAGGTTTTGGACGGATCGTGAACTTGACAAGCATGCGTTCTCCTGGTTACGTAATTAATTGCTTACATATCATGTCGCGAATGCTAGCAAAGTCAGACCCATTTCGAGCGATCGCCGATCCGACACGGCGCGCTATTCTGGATCGTTTACGCGCGGGGCCAGCGAATGCCGGCGCTCTGGCCGCCGACTTTAGGTCAAGCAGACCGGCCGTTTCCCAACATTTGAAGGTGTTGCGTGACGCGCGGCTGGTTATCGCTCAACGCATCGGCCGCGAGCAGATTTACACCGTCAACCCCGTGCCGCTGCAGGGCGTGGCGGGGTGGCTCGAAGGTTATCGGGCCTTTTGGCAGGCCAGTTTAACAAACCTAAAACGTAAGCTTGAGGTAAAATGAGCGAGGTCAAGATGCGCGCATGTGCAACGGCAAAACTGAATGATGATCGAATCGTCGCCTCAGTCGACATCGCCGCCCCTCCCGAGCGGACTTTCCGGGCTTTGGCCTCGGAAGAGATCGTGGATTGGTGGGTCAATCCCGGCGCGTTCGACACGAGAGAATGGGCGGGCGAAGTCAAAGTCGGAGGATGGTGGCGAGCCTCTGGCATGGCGCGCGGCCAGCCCTATACGCTTGAGGGAGAGTTCCTCGAAGTCGACCCGCCGCGAAAGCTCGTGCATACCTGGCATAGGGTCGGGGCACCCGAGGATCCGTCGATCGTGACCTACCTTTTAGAGCCAATCCCCCGGAGGCACGCGTCTGACGATAAACCATTCGGGCATCGTCTCGCCTGAACAGGGTAATAATACGACTGACGGTTGGCGGACCAGCTTGGGTCGGCTGGCTGAAATCTTATCTTCCTAAGGCGAACGGCATGGCTTACGACGAAAAGACGGCCGAGCGCGTCCGCAACTTGCTGTCTATCCGCAGCGATGTGGTTGAAAAGAAGCTGATGGGAGGACTTTGCTTCATGGTGAACGGTGCCATGTGCTGCTCGGTCAGCAGCCGCGGCGGTCTTCTGGTCCGGGTCGGTGCGCAGGCCCAAGAACCGATGCTCGGCGACCCGCACGTGAGACCGATGGAGATGGCCGGGCGGACCATGACCGGTTTCGTAAGAGTCATACCGGAAGGTTACCGAACCGAGGCCGCTCTTGCGAAATGGATTCAGCTCGGGGTCGATTTCGTGGAAACGCTCGGTGGCGAGAAGCGGCGCAGGCGATCGCAGCGCGACTTGCCAAATCGGCGACGGATCAGATAGCGACGAAAATCGCGAGGCTGGGACTTGATTATTCGACCCCCAGGGTCAGAACGCGCAAAGCGCCGCATCCGCCGAACGACCCAACCGCTCAAGTAGTTCCACATTGTGTTCCGCGGGGAAGATTCAGTTCGGGTTATGTAGCCGGCTTCAAGAATGCTACCGGTAGGATTGAACTACCTAAGCTTCCAGCACTTTTTCAACATGCCTCGATGGCCAGCGCGACATAGTATCGAATTCCGCCAAGAAGAGCGCCAAATTGAGTGTCGAGGTTAATGAGCACGTGCTCGAAGCCAAGTAGAAGGACCGTCAGAGCATTCCTTCGTTTGCGAATACAAAACGCGGGTAAACGAGGCATCGTTGGCCTGTTAACCGTTGCGACCTTTGGTTGCACCATATATCGACCTCAGCCTCTCGTCGATCTGAATTCTCTTCCGCAGGCCAGGACCCAAAGTGACGGCGAGGTTCGAATCACGGCGGCGGTTTTGTCCGCCGAGGAGAGCAAAAAGAGCTTCGCCGTGCCGGTCTACGACTCTGGGGTGCAACCCCTATGGATCAGTATCGACAATCACGATCACGTCCCGTATGCCTTTAACCGTGTTAGCGTCGATCAGAACATGTTTTCGCCCTTGGAAGCGGCGTATCGAAATCACTACCGGTTGTTCGTGTCCGCAAACGCGCACATGGATGCATATTTCCTGGACAGCGCGATCCCACAGGTAATACCCCCCGGCAGTACGGTCTCTGGCTTTGTTTACACCAACAAGGATCTCGGAGCGAAATATACGCAAATCGAGCTCGTCGGACCGAGAGGAACCAAACCAAAAGTTCTGAGTTTTCTCCTGCCGGTTCCCGGATTCCCAACGCAGTACGACGCGCTGCTCGTGAGTGAGCGTTACAAGCAGGACGAGATAGCGTACTCCGATGAAAGGGGCTTTCGCGAAGCGGTGGAGCGATTGCCTGCTTGCACGACAAATCACGACGGCACCGTCCAGGGAGACCCGATTAACATAATTCTCGTCGGCAACGAGGACGATATTTTTTCCGCATTCTTCGATCGGCAGTGGGACCTGGCAGAGGAAGTGGATTTTGCATCATCCTGGAAAGAGACCAGATCGTTCTTGTTTGGAACCTCTTTTCGACATGCCCCTGCTAGTTCCCTTTATGTTTTCGGGCGACAACAAGACGTGACGATTCAAAAGCCGAGGGCAACCATCGAGGCAAGAGACCACGTACGCCTGTGGCGCGCGCCGATGCGGTTCGAGGGAAAGCCCGTGTGGGTTGGTCAGGTCAGCCGTGATATTGGGGTCCGCTTCACCTTGGCGACTTGGAATCTCGCAACCCACCGAATTGATCCTCACGTGGACCATAACCGGGAGTACCTGGTGCAAGATTTGTTTCGTTCTCACATGGTGACGAAAGTGGGATATGTCAGAGGTGGCGAAGTGGCAACTCTGGCGTCCCCACGCAAGAATCTAACCGGGGATCCCTACATCACCGACGGTCTCCGAGCCGTTTTGGTGTTCTCTCACAACCGCGTTTCTGACTCGGAAATGCGGGGTTTAGATTGGGAGTTGCCAAGCGGCAAGGAATTTCGCGAGCTACATCAGGAAAAGTCGCTCCAGCCACGATAAGCCGTGTGGCCTGGGGGATTGAATGCCTCTTGAAGCCGCGCGGACTGCGATTCTCGTGAGCCGCGCCCTTTTCCTTTCGATCGCTGTCTGCTCGCCGAGCGTTCTCGTTCCGACAGTCCGACAATAGCCGCCACCTCTTCAGCAATCGCTGCCAGCACCTGCTCTCTCATTTTTTGCTAAAGGCAAAGCCGTACTCACTCAGATTGGTTGCGGCTCGCCAGGTTTCATCGCGTATCCCCGCAGTCCGCCCCATATTCCAAAGGCTACCAACCAGCCTAGAGTTAGCGTCGCGCCAAAGCTGCATATTCATCGCGCCGCCCGGCTGAGTGAAACCGCTCGACCTGAAGATGGTGATCGTTTCGACCGCTTGCTCAAGAAAAGTTACAAATCCCAAAACCCCAAGCCAGCGAGGGATTCGCGACTGCCCAAGCAATGCCAACAATGTGACCGGAGCCATCATGGTAGTTGTCGATCCTGTCAGTACTGGCCCAAGGAAAATCACAACATCGAGCACCGTGCGAGTGGTTGCCGGATTCAGAACGTCTGCGAGAAGCGCCAGCCCCACCCACGTCCATGTCGCAATTTCGATTGCGATCAGGTACGAGACTGCTCCGATTAAAAAAACGTCTCGATGGGGTGCGGGGAGCTGGCGTCGCAGACATGAGACCATTACTGCCAATGGAGGGATGGCTACCGTCCAAGCCCACACGAACAAACGCGCAGACTCGCCCTTCTCACGAAACCAAGCCACGAGCTGATCCCCGGTTTCAGTCGCGGCAGGGAACGTTCCCACTGCTATCAGACCAACTAAAGCGAGAAGTAAGTAGGCTGGTCGCTACCAGTAGCACGCGCGAACCGACCTGTTCGTTCACGGCTCGAAAATCTTGCGTCTTGGGTTCCGGCATTTTGACCCCCCGTTGCATCTAGCAAAGCTAAAGTGCGACCACCCCAACTGAATACAAGGGTCTTGGATTGTCTGGCGCGGAACTCGCCCAGCAAAGCCGCACTCTGATAGGTCGAGCTTCCGTCGGATTCTGGGATGCGTCGAAGTGGCGTCCCAGACCTCGAAACCCAACAAACCACATGGCTGTTTCTCGTCTAGGGTTTAGCCGATCGCGGATTCGCTGCCTTCGAACCATCTCACCTGGAAACTTGTTGCTCCGCTCCAACCAAGCCTCAAAATCGCGGACGCGCAACCGATGTTCAATCTCGGCTTCCTTGATTCTTACCGTGATAACGGTGGTTGCCGGCGATCGGATTCACCCATTCGCTTGTCCGGAATACTTTCAGGCCCTGCGCGACTGCATTGTAAAGGCTTTCGCCGAGACGCTGACGGCGTGCTCAAATCCCTCGGTGTCACAACAGATGACTTTGCAGCTTTTGGTGGCCACTGATGGCGATCTATCACCCTCGCCTTAATTTTGTCACCGACCTGCGGGCCCTGTCTCGAGCATGCGTTCCAGCATGGCGGGAAATGATTGATGTCGGCGATAGTCTCCACCTCCTGCGCTTCGCCGCTAAGGGCTCGTCCCAGTCTTGTCTTCACCCCTAGATCGCAGTTTCAGAATTCACCTTGTTTGGGCCCCAACTTTTCAAGCAGTTCGGTTGAACACATTGGGGTGTCCTCTGTGCGGTGAAATTCAACGTCACCGCTGGGGTGCAGCTCGTACTCACGCCTTGATAGCTGAGACCGAGAGAGCAATCACCGGGCTTAGTCGACCTAGCTACGACAGAAAGATGCCTCCGATGAAGCTTTGCACAGAACTGGGCGATATGCCCGATACGCGCCTTCTTAAACGGTAAGTACCCAGGAGGTCTCCCGGCGCTTTCAAAGCATTTTTCGGGACGGGCTCAACGCACTCGCTTCGAGGTTGGAATCCAAGAACCGGTAGCTCACCAGGACACCGAATGCTTGCGGTGGAGAAGCCGAAGTGGCGATCCTCTCGCTGCTCCGCAACTATCTTCCACCTTGTCAGCGGGCGAAAAAAGGTGATTGGAACCTCGTCGATTGCGTCGAACACTAGTACAACTTTGGAGGGCTCGCCCGTCGGCACGGTCGCGGCGGGGCGAATCGGAGTAGCGATTTTGCGTCGACTCAAACGTTCGACGTCAAGCTTCACTATTTTCAGCGAGATCATTCGTATCGTTTCGAATCGCACATTGTAGCTGTAAGAAGAGGCGCGGTCCTCACCCTGTCGGGCTAAGGCAAGCTATCGGTGCCCGAAGAAACCTGCCGTCATCTCCGCGATCAGTCCCGCACAATGCGCGCCTGATGCCGCGAATCAAAGCAGGAGCACTTCCGTCGGAACCCGAGTCGGATCCCAGGATGCTCCCAAATTCAGATTTCTAACGGCGAGGTGTGAGGTATCTTGACGTATACAAAGCGGATGAGCCAACTCCCCGACAAGAGAAAAAGGACGGCGGCAAATATGAACCCGAGACGGCTGCTGACAAGCAGAAGACCGAGAGGGATCAGCGTTCCGGCAACAAGCATAAGCAAGCCACAGCGCCACCGTTGTCCGCGTGTGTAGAGTCGAGCATGGCTCGGTCGGAGATCCGCAAACAACAGTCCCAATGGAATCAGGTTAAGCATGAGCAACACGATGAAGGCGGTGGCTAGGATCGCGGTGGCCCGCGGTTGCCCCATCAGGGCGGATAGGAGAAGCAACTCCGCACAGCCCATCAGCAGAGCAGAATTGGTGAGATAACCTCCCATCCAGCGCGCGTCTTTCCAACCTGGCTGCGCGTTGGTGCTGAGCAACACGCCCTTGTACGCCGCCGAACCGAAGCCCGGCAACAGTCCGGCGACCACCGCGAGTATCCGAGCACGCTCGAGGTCGATTCCCATTTCAGCCAGCAGGCTGAGCGCCGCCGCTGCGGTCAGGGGAAGGGAGAAGATCGTCAGACACCAGGTTCCCACCGACATGGGCGAACGAGGCTTGAAAACCCGGAGCATGTGATGGAACCGCAACGGATCACCCAGATCGGTCACGAGAAGTGCCAGATCAACGAGTAAAAGGACGAGAGCGACGGGATAAGCTACTTTTGCCACGGAGTTGAAGACCGCAGGTGCCGCCAACTCGCTGACCGCGGCGGCCATGAACAGTCCAGTCGCCATTCCGTTGAGCAAAGCGTCCAGGGCAATGTTGCCGTACCATCCCGGCACCTTGGTCAGAGGAATCTTCGTGTAACCGCTCTCCCTTACTCCTTCCAATAAGAGAGGTTCGATCAAAGCGCGCCCTGGTGTAGAGTTCCCCACCATTTCAGGGCCTCAAAAGAAACACCACCACGAGCAGTGCAGCGATCGCAGCCAAGCCGCCCACGATGGAACGAACGTAATCTCCCGTCATGTGCAGCCAGGGATTGAATGGGTTGTCCGGCAGGCCATAAACGGATGGTCGATCGACCAGCAGATAGAACGAATGCAGCTCGGAATAGGTCTCGCTAGCGGCGTCGCCATAGAGGTACGCCTCCGGGACGCCGCGTCGATGAAGTTCCTCCACACGTTTGCGGGCCATTTCGCGAAGCTCGTCGACTGGGCCGAAGTGGATTGACTGGGTCGGACACGCCTTCGCGCAGGCCGGTTCCAAACCGTCGCGCTGGCGATCGTAGCAGAGCGTGCACTTGTGCGAATGCCCGCCCACTGGGTCCCGTGTGATGACGCCAAACGGGCAGGCCGCTATGCAGCACGAGCATCCGTTGCAGATGTCAGCCTGAATGTAGACGTTCTCGAACTCGTTATGAATGATGGCGCCGGTCGGGCAGGCCTGCTGGCAAGGGGCCGCGAGGCAATGCTTGCAATGGTCGCTCATCATGAGCCAGCGGTCATGATTTGGCTCGTTGAGCGCGACGTCGAGCGACTGACGCTGGCTGGATGACCCGTCGGAGAATTGCTCGATGAATTTCACATGGCGCCAGGTTGTCGCAGACAACTCCGCCGTGTTGTCGTAGCTATTGCCGGACCAGTTGAACCCATCCGAGGGCAATTGGTTCCACTGCTTGCACGCCACCTCGCAAGCCTTGCAGCCGATGCATACCGTAGTGTCCGTGTAAAAGCCGGTAGGCGGACGAGGCTTTGGCGGCGCACCACGGAGGAACGGATAGACCAGGCGGTGCACCACCTCCGATATTGGACCGCGCGGCGAATCGCTGCTCTGGACCAGCTCGGACAGTTGCTTCTCTTTACTTGCCATGTCCGACCCTTCCTTCCGGTTGGGCGCTGTCAGGAGTGTTTGGGATCGGATCGAGCGTCGGCCAAGGCGCCGCGGGCACGGTCGGCTCCAGAGCGTGGCCTTCGAGCCGCCCGGCTTCGACCTGGCAAGCGAACGCCTTGCAGTCGTGCATGCTCACGTTGGGGTCAGCCAGAATCGCAGTCAGGTCGTTGGCGTTGCTGCCGACTGTCTCCCCGGCGAAAGCCCAGTGGAATGGAAGACCGATCTGATGAATCACACGACCCTCGACGACAAACGGCCTGAGCCGTCGCGTCACCATCGCACGCGCCTCGATTCGGCCGCGCGCCGTTCGGATCGTCATCCAGCCGCCGTGAACAATGCCGCGGTCTCCTGCCAGTTCGGGGCTCAGCTCGGCGAACATCTCGGGCTGCAATTCGTTGAGCCAGCTATTGAAGCGGCTCATCGGCCCACTCAGGTAATGCTCGGTAAGGCGGAACGTCGTGGCGACCACGGGGAACTCCGCGGTGGGCGTGTGGGCGATATGATTCAGCGGTCCCTCGAAAAAGCGCACCGTCGGGTTGACGTTGTGTTTGGGATAGAGCAGGTTGCCCACCGGCGACTCGACCGGCTCGTAATGGGCAGGCAGAGGGCCGTCCTTGATGCCGGGGGAGTAAAGCCAGCCTAGTCCGTCGCACTTCATGGTGAAGGGCTGGGTGCCGGCGATGGCCGCCATGCCCCTCGCGCCCGGAGGAGGTTGGTAATCGGGCGGTTTATCGAGCTCGAAGTCCGGGGTGTCGAGACCGACCCAGCGCCGCTTCTCAGAATCCCACCAGACCAATTTCTTGCGTTCCGACCAGGGCCGCCCCGCGGGATCCGCCGATGCGCGGTTATACAGGATACGAATGTTGTTCGGCCACGCGAAGCCCCATTCCGGCTGGAACTGGTCATCAGTGATCGTGCGTTCGTTTGCTCGGTTGCGGCCCGGCTCGGGGAACACGCCGCTATAGACCCAGCACCCGCATGCCGTCGTGCCGTCATCCTTCAACTCTGAAAAGCCGCTGACGAGACGAGGCCGCCCGGTGCGCGGATCGATTTCATCCAGTCGGTGACCGTTGAGCTCCATGAGGACCTTCTCAAGGTCCGGTTCCCCTTCGATGCGGCTCGGCGTGCCGTCGGGCAGATGCGGCTGCTCGTCGAAGTCGTAATCCCAGGTGAGGTTCAGCAGGGGCTGGTCCTTGGGATCGGTCGAGCCCGCGTAGAGCTGCTTGAGGCGCTTACCCAGGTTGTAGAGAAACCAGGCGTCGGAGCGGCAATCTCCGGACGGATCCACGGCCTTGTTGTGCCATTGGATCAGTCGCTGCGTGTTGGTTAAGGTGCCTTCCTTCTCCGGAGCGGCCGCCGCCGGGATGAAGAAGACCTCGGTTTTGATCTCGGAGGGCGCCGGCGCATTCGGGTCGTTCTTCCAGAAGACAGCGCTCTCCGTCTCAAACCAGTCGAGAACCACCAACCAATCGAGATTGCGCAGGCCCGCGCGGTGCAGGCCGGCGTTGGGTCCGCCGCCGCCTGGGTTCTGACCGGTCAGGAAGTACCCTTTGACCTCGCCCTTCGCCATGCGATCGAAGTGGGCCAGTGCCGAGTAGTCGGCGTCCACGCGCGGCAGCCACGAGAACCCAAAATCGTTGTCCGCCGTGGCTGCGTCGCCGTACCACGCCTTGAGCAGGCTGACGATGAACTTGCCGAAGTTTGCCCAGTAGCCGGTGGGCATCCCTTGGTGCTCGATATAAGTACTCAAATCCTCGTGCGTGCGATCGTGTGCAGCTGGTTGCGGCAGGTAGCCGGGCAGTGTGTCATACAGAGTCGAGACGTCGGTCGCGCCCTGAATCGTGGAATGGCCGCGTAGGGCCATAATGCCGCCGCCCGGCCGGCCCACGTTGCCCAGCAACAGTTGCAAGATGCCGGCAGTACGGATTATCTGCACGCCGGTGGTGTGCTGCGTCCAACCCAGCGCGTAAGCGATACAGGTGGTCCGCTCGCGTCCCGAGTTGGCACAGAGCAATTCCGCCACGCGCACAAACTCTTCCGGCGTGCAACCGCACACCTGGGATACGACTTCCGGCGTGTAACGAGCGAAGTGCCGGCGCAGGATCTGCATAACGCAGCGCGTATGCTGCAAGGTGGGATCGCGCTGTGCGGCCGTCATGTCCTTGTACGCGGAGGTGTATGGCTCGGCGTTGCCGTCCATGCCGTGGCCGTGACGCCCGTGCGGATTTTTCCCGGGCTTCGCCGGAGGCGTATTCCTATCGTCCTGCTGGGCCTGGTGCTGGTTTGACTCTTGGTAGCCCCAATGGCCTTGCCTGGCATCGTAGGAGTCGTCCTGCTGGTCGAAGCCGCTAAACAGCCCTGCCAGGTCTTCGGTATCCCGGAAACCTTCCTCGATGATCCTTGAAGCATTGGTGTAGGCCAGGACGTATTCGTGAAACCAACGGTCGTTGGTCAAGACGTAATTGACGAGGCCCCCGAGGAAGGCAATGTCGCTCCCGGAGCGGATACCGACGTAAACATCGCACACGGCCGACATGCGTGTGAAACGCGGATCGACGTGGATCACGGTCGCACCTTTTTCCTTGGCCTTCATGGGCCAGCGGAAGCCGACCGGCTGAGCCTCTGCCATGTTCGATCCCATGAACAGGATGCAATCGCTGTTGGCCATGTCCTGCTGATAGTTGGTGGCCGCGCCGCGGCCAAATGAGGCGCCCAGACCGGGCACCGAGGCGCTGTGTCATATTCGCGCCTGGTTCTCGATCGACACCACTCCCAACCCGCCGCCGAACAGTTTTTTGATCAGGTAGTTCTCCTCGTTGTCGATCGATGCCCCGCCCAAGGTGCCGATGCTGCGTACCGAGTTGAGCAAGCGGCCGTGCTCGTCGCGCGTCGTGAAATCGGCATCGCGGGTCGCCTTCACCCGCTGGGCAATCTGATCTAGCGCCCAATCCAGCGTCCGCGTCTCCCAGTGATCGGAGTAGGGAGCGCGATACAGGACTTTGCGGACGCGATGCGAATTGACGGCGAGCTGGAAGACGTTGGCCCCTTTGGGGCATAGGTGGCCCCCGCTGATCGGACTCTCCGGATCGCCTTCAATGTCGATCAGCTCGCCGCGCTTGCTGAAGATGAGTTGGCCGCAGCCGACGGCGCAGTAAGGACAGACACTTTCGGTGACGGTGGCGCCGCGCAGCCGGGAAGCCTTGGCCAGCGTCTGTAAGCTGAACGGTTCTCGGGAAGTGTTTGGTCGTTGGGTCAGGGAGAAACGGAACATACTTCCTCCTTAGGCCTGCCGCTCTTGCTCTGAACGGGCGCGACGACCACCGAAGCCGCCGCCAACCTGAAACGCGAATGACAAGGCCATCTGAGATCGCCGCCAAAATACTTACTGCCTTTTCTGACCGGCTTGCCACCTTCTTGCTTTCTCTGAAAAGAAGGCGTGAGAATTCGCGTCACTAAAGTGTGCCGCTGGTCCCGGTGAGCGGCTGCGCGCGAATCCGCTTGCTCTTTTCGCGCATGGTCGCCTGCCGGATGGACCGGCAAAGCGGACATTTCTTATGGTGGTCCGCGAGCGTTGAGGCCTAAATCGCGGCAGTGGAGTTCAGGAAAAAGGATAGATTTTGGGATCACCGACAGGGTGGCTGCCTATCGGCGGTCTCACCGCAGGGGTCTTGGTCGAAGCCTTCCCCTCAGAATGGGTCGCAGGTTAACGAACTGACTTGATTCGGACTTAAGCTTCTCCAACCAGCTCGGCCCACACGTTGGATTGTCGTCTGCGTGGTGAAAATCAACGTCACCGAGGGGTGCCGCGCCTACTCACGCCTTAATTCCTGAGACGGAATGGGCACGATCAAGTCTCGCCGTATTTTCAATTGGGAGGAGCACGTTGGCTAACGCAAGCACCGACACTAAAGAACAGAAGGACCCTATTTGGCACCTGCCGAGACGCGTTAGGTAGTGCTGCCACCACCTGGCGTTGGAAGGCTAAATCGGCAGCCTGATGCTCCTCCAGGACGGAACAACGGCAGAGCTGACGTGTGGGAGCGAAAGAGACTGTCAGTGAGATGGTCAGAATTGTCCGGAGCATGAACGAATTGAACCCAACCGAACCGGCACGTTGCTCTTTCTTCGAAAGGTCGAACCCTCGCAGTCACGAAATCAGGCAACTCGCACACGCGCGTCCACCTGAATCGGCTGTGCCACGCTGCGAGTCTGAGCCTTCACTAGCCGGTCCCACCTCGAGAGCGACGCCTCCGTTTGACAAGATCATCGGGCATAGTCGCGTGCTATGCGAGCTACTCGAGCAAGTAAGCATGGTGGGGCCTACTGACACGACAGTCCTGATCCTCGGCGAATCAGGTACCGGAAAAGAATTGGTCGCGGAGGCAATACACGACATCAGCAGCCGCCGAAATCGACCTCTGGTACGGGTCAACTGCGGGTCGATTCCTTCCGAACTTTTCGAGAGTGAATTTTTCGGCCATGCCAAGGGGGCATTTACTGGTGCTCTCCGTGACCGTACAGGACGTTTTCAACATGCCAACGGCGGGACTCTGTTCCTCGATGAAGTCGGGGAAATCCCGCCCGCCCATCAGTCAAAGCTGTTGCGCGTCCTGCAGGTTGGTCAGTTTGAACGTGTCGGTGAAGAAACCACGCGGCAAGTTGATGTTCGCATCATCGCAGCGACCAATCGAGATCTTCAGCAAGAAGTGCGTTCCGGGCGCTTCCGCCAGGACCTCTACTATCGCCTCTGCGTCTTCCCACTGCTAGTGCCGCCCTTACGCGAGCGCCGGGAGGATATTCCGGATTTGGCTAATCATTTCGTGTCCCTTTTTCGGAACCGACTCAACCGCCTCGACCTCCGCCTAACCAATACGGACATCGAGGTCTTGGGCCGGCACGATTGGGCCGGGAACATTCGCGAACTGCAAAACGCGATCGAACGAGCTATGATTTTAGCCAAGGAATCACGCCTACGATTCGATCTGGGAAGCCCCTCACTAATAGCTCAGAATCAAGACCCTGTTGTTATAGAAGGAATGACTAAACGGTCGTCCACCGCCGAGATCCTAACCAGTGAGAGCCTCAGGCAGCTGGAGCGGGATAGTATATTGGCCGCGCTCCAGCAGACTCGCGGAAAGATATCAGGACCGGCCGGAGCGGCTGAGCTGCTCGGCCTGAATGCTAATACTCTTACGTATCGAATCCGCGCGCTTGGAATCGGACGTTTGAGGTCACAATCCCGACCCTCAGAAAGCTTGGGACGGAGTGCGACCCGTTCCTGCCTGAATGCGAACAGACTGCCCGGAGTTCCATGAGGCCAACCAGTTGTCCCTCTAGGTCGATCTATACGCCAGGCACTGGGACAACTTGATCCAAAGCCATAGGTCCCGTCCGAACGATGCCGGCGAGATAGCGGTCGAGTTCCCACATTAGATATTCAAGCCTTTGTAAGGACTCGAGCTCACTCAGTATTACGCGGCGCTGTTCTACCGACCAGGAATCGATTAGGGCGTACCCATTAGCTTCAAGCCGGGTGCTTAGTTTGTCGACTCCTCGTTGAATTTCATCGCGCGATGTCAGGTTTGGCAATTGGACCGGAGTAGCGCGTTTAAGAGAATGACCATATGCCTCGTAAAATGCCAGCCACGCGTCCAGACGCCTGGCAAGGATCTCAAAAACGGCCTGCCTAACCCGCACGGTTGCATCGTCCAGTTGCCCGATGGACGTATTGATGCGCGCTATCGCGATCGTGCCGAGCCGGTTCGCAATCCGCCGCAAAGTGCCAGCAGCCTGTACCACATTATCATGATCTATCGTGCTCCGACGTCCCTCGAGCTGCGCATCGTCCGCAATTTCGAGAATTTCCCTGAGGGTGTTCATTACTAGAAGACTGGACGCTTCCACGCCTTGTTCGCTCTTTGCGGCCGGCCGGCCGGGCATCAGCGCCAGGGCTTCACGAATTACCAGCCGTAGTTTTGGCAACAGGGAATCTCCAGCGTAGTCAGGCCACAAGAACAAGAAAATGATCATGACGATTAAAGTGCCGAGTAGTATCCCCCAAAGCCGCCAAAGGGGACCATAGACGTCAGTCGCAGGACTTAAGCCGCCGAACATCAATGCGAAGGTCGTTCCAATCTGACTCCCAGCGTATGCGATTTGGCCGCTGCTTAAAGACGAATATGCGGAAATGTAGAAGACCAGGAAAACGGCTGCCACATAGGCCGAGACGGTCTCGAAATTCGGCGTGACGATAATGATGGCTGCCAGACAAAACAAACCACCCAGAGTCGCACCGACAATACGAAGAATCATCTTCCGAACCGCAGCTCCATAGGTAGGAAGCGCGGTTATCACAATGGTGGTCAAAATTACCGACATTTCTGGACGCTGCGTAGAAAGACCCGCGATATAGCCAAGCACCGTACAAAATCCCACTTTCAGGGAGTGACGCACCAGATTCTGCTGCAACGTGGTCTTCGATTCGGACATCACGCCAACTGGCGGACTCGACGTGATCATCCTAGTGGGCTCATCTAGAGGACGCTCCACGAGGCGAGTCAGCGTCGCCAAGCACTCGCCAAACGCCGCAAAATTCGCCACTTCTGTGGCCGCGGCCACGCCGATATACACCGGTCTTACCTCTGCTTGGCGTTGGGCTAGAGCGTCCAACCTTAATCGTGCGGTCTGGGCTGCCGTGGAAATAGCCGCACTGGTAAGCATGACGGTCGGAGCCTCGTAGGCCATTTCCTGCAGAACCGTGGCAAGCGCTTCAACGGCCGCTTCAATTTCCGGCCGCAGCATTGTGCGAATCGTGACAGATATGTCTCGGGTAGCGGCCAGCACTAGCCGGTCAACCTCGAGATGTATCCGCTCAACGCGCGTGATCGCTCCCAGAAAAATTGTGTGATCGCGCGCGGATACCCCTTCGTCGATCACGCGATCCAAGAGCGCTAAATGCGTGGCTAAATCGGAACTCCAGGTCGATTTCGACGGCGCTCGCGTAGAGCGACTGCCCAGATAGAATTTTACTGCTTCCACGAGACGCCAACGTTCATGCGCGATGCTCGCTGCAAGTGACTCGCGCAGCCTGGGCCCGGCCGGATCGGGCCAAAGCAGATCGTCGAACAAAACCACTATCGCAAAGCTAATTGCGGTCGCTGCGAATGATCCTGCCGCGGTCCAGCCAATCTGGTGAGGCGCAAAGGCGACTTCATAAAAAGAGGCGAGGCTGACGACCTGCATTAATAGACCGGCCGGTCCAAAGTTGTTGGCGATGCTCACATACGTAGAGCACCCCATAAATGCGAAAACACTAAGCAGCATGAGCCAAGGCGTTTCCGCAAGAGCCCTCGACGCGATTAGCGAGCACACCAGGAAGGCACCTTCCAGCGCAACAATTCGCGCGGCCCGTCCTAACCTCATCGTCGGACTCGTGCTGACCACAAACCAGACCAAATAGGTGCCCAGATCGCCACTCACGTGACAGATGGCAACTACTGCAGTACCGATGGTTGCAATCGTCGCCAGACGAAGTGCCATCCACAACTTTCGTGGTACATAGGCGAGCTCCTTCGCCAGCAAACCCTCCAACTGGTCGAGACGGCCGACGAGGCCGGCTTTAGCGTCCCCGTCATGCGTGAAGGCGGCCATACGTCCGCTATCGATTTCCCTTGATGGTTACTACGGCAGTCGTACCCATGCGGAAGGGAAACTCCGGATCGCGATCATCGAGAACGATGCGGACTGGAAATCGATGCGAGAGCCTCACCCAATTTAGAGTCTCTTCCACCTGGGGCAGGCCTTGAACACTCGCCCCATTCTCCTGGTAGAGAGCCCACCCGATCCCCTGCACGTGGCCGTGGAACCGCTTGTTTGGATAACTCAGCAGGTAGATCTCCGCACGCATTTGCGGCCGGATATGCGCCAGGAAGTTCTCCCGAAAGTTCGCCAGCACATACCAAGTCCGATCGTCGACTAGGCTCAAAACCTCCTTCCCCTCATTGGCATACTGACCGACAGCTGTGTTCAGGTTCGTGACGTAGGCGTCGAACGGAGCACGAACGTAGCAGTATTCAACGTTGAGGTTAGCATCGTACAAAAAAGCCTGAGCCGATTTACGCCGCGCATTGATCCTGCCCACTTGACCGAGCTCATTTTGAGCTTTAGCGACTTCGCTGCGCGCTGACGTGACGGCCGCTTCCGCTGCCTCGAGCCGGGTTCGTGCATTAAACACGTCGTTCTCAGTTATGAAATGCCGACTCAAGAGTGGTAAAATCCTCCCAAGGTACTGCTGGTCGTAAGCAACGTCCGCTTGGAGCTGAGCCTGACGAGCATTCGCGGCACGAATGGAATTGTCGAGCGCGCGAATCTCAAGCTCCGTCAAACTCAGGTCCGCCTCGGCCTTGTCGACCGCAGAGCGGTACGGTCTCGGATCCACTACAAACAGCAGTTGTCCGTGCCGAACGAACTGATTGTCCTGCACCACCAATTCCGTAATCGGTCCACTTACGTGCGGCGCAATTCCAACGATGTTGGCATGAACATACGCGTCGTCAGTGCGCGGAAATGCATAGTAAAGGTAACTGACGTAGATCCCCACCGTAACCGCACCCAAAACAACCAACCCGCTCGCCACGTGCAACGCCATTCGTACTAAGGGCGTACGAACAACTCGCGGATAAATCACCTGTCTCACTTGCGCGAAAGCGTCCCCCGCAGAAACCTGTGTCTGAGAAATTCGTGCCAAAGGCTCACCCTCTTGCCCTGATTCCGACATGGCGGCCTCATCCGAGTCGATCGAAACAAATCAGATAAATCGTGCATGCCAAAAGGAAAGCCAACGAAGGATAGATCACAAGCGATGGTCCGAGGTCGCGCTCGATACCTATTGCACCGACAAGAGTCCGGAATCCGAACGCAAACGCCGCGCCCGCTATCGCTGATAACAGCCAGGCCGGGAAGTTGGCTCCCGCGATATTGACGATCGGATCGCATCCGGTCAGCAGAAGCGTACCGAGGATCGGAACCGTACTCAGTGGAACTCGCTCGGAGAGTCTGTTCATCGATGATACTCATCGAAAGCGGTAAAACCTACTGCATGCGCAGCGGCAGCGTATGCCGTAAGCAGTTCGGCTTGGCTTTGGATTAGTGTGTAGCGGACATTGGCCAGATCTCGTTGAGCGGTAAGCAACTCCACGACAGCAATCTTTGCGGGTCCGACTAAGAAAGGTGCAAGGCTGACTCGCGCTCGTGAGTACGCCGTGCCGAGATACTCGGAGCGGAGGCTGGTGCGTCATAATCCTGCCCGGTGCCCGGGACTTTTCCCCGAAATATCCGGTAAGCACACAGCTGATAGATAGCGACCATCGGCATCGTGAGGATGACCCCAACCAACGCGAATTGTATGGTCGTCGTGTCCGCGGCACCTTCAGCTATTGAGAGCCGATAGGGCAGAATGTAAGGCCACAGCGTCGCACCGAACCCGAGGAATGCAAACAGAGTCATGACCACGGCCAGCCAAAGAAGGCGCGCGTCGCTTCCAGTTCTGCTCCAGATCGAGCGCCAAAAACATAACGCAACCGTAATCAGTCCAATTGCCACCACCCCAAACAGGCCCATTTCTGGCCAGGCGAACCATCGTCTTGCCACCTGAGAGATACTCAGCGGAGCCCAGACCGAAACCACGATAAATGTAACCATCGTGAACAGCCAGGCGGCCTGGCTGACCTCTCGACCAAATGTCTGCGTGGAACCCTCCGTCTTGCAGACCAGCCAAGCCGAGCCCAAAAGCGAGTATCCAGCTACCATCGCGACACCGCTGAGAATGGGGAAAAGACTCACGCTCACGCTATTGCCATCGGCCAGTCCCAGAGACTGAACCCCTTGGGCAACCTTGCCGAGCATCATGCCTTGCACGAAACCGGCTACCAGCGAAGCCAGCCCGAAAATCCAATTCCACAATCGCTCCTGTTTTTTTGCCCGTTCGCGAAACTCAAACGAGATCCCGCGAAAGACGAGCGCGAATAGCATGACCATTACGGGCAAATACAGGAGTTGCAAAGCTTGCGCATAAACCTGCGGAAATATCGCGAACAGGGTTACGCCGCCAAACACCAACCAAGTCTCGTTGCCGTCCCAAAAGGGGGCTATGGATTTAATCATCTGGTCTCGTTCGATGTCCCGAGGGGCAATCAAAAACAAGATTCCAACCCCCAGATCCCACCCGTCCATCAACACGTATACAAGAATGGAGAGACCGATGAGCGCGAAGCCAACATAGGGATAGAGCATCGTCAGCGAGCTCCTTTGAGTAGCGCAGGCGTTGATCGCATGCGTCCAAGAGGCGCGTGCGCGGCCGGATCCAAGACCTCAGTAATCTTCGGACCGGCTATTACCGCCTGTGTGAAAAACCGGAGAAAACCGGCAAGCAAAGCCAGGTAGGCGACGATGAAGATAAGGAAGGTGAGCCCGACACTGACTGCAGGCAGCTGGGACGCGGCATTTGCGGTTCGCAGGATGCCGTATACCGCGTAGGGCTGTCTCCCCGCTTCCGTTACGATCCAACCTGCGATTGTCGCCACAAAACCGAGAGGGCTGGCGACCACCAACGAAACCAGAAACCATCTCTGCTTCACAAGCTGGCCTCGCCACCTCTGGTATGCTCCAAGTAAGGAAAGAAGGAAGAGCACCATTCCGATGCCGACCATCGCTCGAAAACCAAAGAATACGATCGGAACGTAGGGTCGATCTTCTGGCGGAACTTCCTTTAGCCCGAGTACCTTGCCATTCCAACTGTGAGTTAAAATCACGCTTCCCAAATGAGGAATGTCCACCGGCCACAAATTCGTCTCAGATTTCTGGTCCGGGATCGCGAACAAGGTAAGCGGTACCCCACGACCCGTATCCCAGCGGGCTTCAATGGCTGCCAACTTCATCGGCTGGTATTGGCGAGTGTTGAGCCCGTGTCGATCGCCCAGAAACAGCTGAAGCGGAACCAGAGCGAGGGCAAGCCACATAGTCAAAGAAAGTGCTGACTCGGCCGCCTCTCGTTTGGTCTCTCGGAGAATGTGAAGCGCTGACACGCCGGCGATGAAAAACACCCCCGTGACCAAACTTCCACAAACCATGTGCCCAAAGCGGTAGGGAAACGACGCATTGAAGATTACAGCTGTCCAGCTCTTCACATGAAAAACACCATCCGAGCCGAGAACAGCCCCGGCTGGCGTCTGCATCCAACTATTCGCAACCAGTACCCAAAAGGCACTGAAGATCGTGCCGGCAAACACCATGAGTGAAGCGAACAGATGAAGCCCTCTTCCTACCCTCGTCTCCCCGAACAACAAAATGCCGATAAATCCGGCCTCTAGAAAAAAGGCGGTCAGCGCCTCATACATGAACAGCGGACCCAGAACGTTTCCGGTAATACGCGAAAACGTGCTCCAGTTAGCTCCGATCTGGTACGAAAGCACAACTCCTGTGACGACACCCATCACGAACCCCAAGGCGAACAAGTGTGTCCAAAAGCGGGCAAGGTCCCGGTAGTTCGTTTTGCCAGTCAGTACCCAGAACACGTTCAGTAGGGCCACGAACCCCGACACTCCAATTGAATAGGTAGGCCAGATGATGTGGTAGCCAATCGTGAACGCGAACTGAAGGCGCGATAACAAAATCGAATCGAACGTCATGCTCGCACTCCCGCCACCTGCGGCATTTGGATCTGGTTTTTGATACTGGGCTTTAAAACAATCTGTACGCCCTTAGCACTGGGAGTGCCGGACAGCGGGTCATACAGACTCAAAGGTATCAGCGGGCTCGTCTCGGGATAGTACGCTGCGCATGAGCCATCGGGAATATTGTACGCGACAAGTTTGAACCCGCGAACCACCCTCTCTAATCCGTCGGACGACAAAGTGTAGATATCGACGCGATCTCCCGGGCTCATACCTTGTTTTTTTATCTCTCTTTCATTGAGGAAAATGATGTCCCGCTGGTTGTAAATGCCGCGATACCGATCGTTGTTACTGTAGATAGTCGAATTGTACTGATCGTGACTGCGAAGTGTGCTTAACCACAACGCTTTTGGATCATCTCGGTGTGGATCGTCGTCCAAGCCGGGAAAGATCAGAAAGTTCGCCTTACCGTTTGGAGTTTTCCAGATTCGTTCGCTGGCCGTGTTCGCCAGGCGAAACCCGCCCGGCACCTGAATACGAGCGTTAAACCCTTGAAAGATTGGAAACACTGCTTCGATTTTGTCTCGAATCCGTGAATAGTCCTGCAGCAGCCACTCCCACGGAATGACTGATTTGCTTCCCAGCGTGGCGTGCGCGATCTGGCCCACAATCCAGGTCTCCGAACGAAGATGTGGGCTCGCTGGGGCCACCACCCCGCGCGACGCCTGCACCACCGACATTGCATCCTCGATAGTGACTTTCTGCGCTTCGCCACTGGCGCCTCGATCTATTTCAGAACGGGCTAGGCAGGGTAAAATCACTGCGGCGCGCCCGTGAACGACGTGCGTTCGGTTGAGTTTCGTTGCGATGCTGACGGTAAGGTCGAGTTTGCGAAACGCCTCGCTGATAACGGGAGTATCGGGCGATGCCGCCACGAAGTTTCCCCCAAGACCAATGAACACCTTGGCGTCATTTCGAATCATCGCTTCCAAAGCGCGAATCACGTCGTGTCCGTGTTCGTGAGGGGGGACGAAGCCAAACACTTTCTGCAACTGATCCAAAAATTCCCGGGTGGGCTTTTCGGTAATGCCCATCGTCCGATCACCCTGAACGTTAGAATGACCGCGCACCGGGACTACTCCGGCGCCAGGTTTCCCGATGTTTCCGCGCAATAGCAACAGATTCACGATCTGTTGCACATTCTGAGTACCGCGGAAGTGCTGCGTGATACCCATCCCATAGCAAATTATGACGCTATTCGCCTCAAGGTAAACTTGGGCGCATTCCTGCAACTGCCTTTGAGACAGACCTGACTGGTACTCAATAGCTGACCAGCTGGTATCGAGCAGATCCGCGCGTAAGTCATCAAACCCTGTCGTATGCCCTTCGATGAAATCAATATCCAAAACGCGCGGTTGATCCTCCCGCAGGGCGCGATCGTCGATCTCGATGATCGCCTTCATCAGACCCTTCAAAGCCGCGGCGTCCCCGCCGATCTTGACCTGATAGTAATGCGTGGCGATCGGAGTAGAGGTCATAGTCGCCATTTCAAGTGGTCTTTGTGGGGCTTGGAAACGCTCCAGGGCTCGTTCGCGCAACGGATTAAACACCACGATTCGCGCACCCCGTCGGGATGCATTGTGAAGTTCCGTCATCATCCGCGGGCTGTTGGTGCCGGTATTCTGGCCGATCACGAAAATCGCGTCCGCCTGTTGGAAATCCTCCAGAGTGCACGTGCCTTTACCAACTCCGATTGCCGGTGGAAGTCCCTGGCTGGTCGGTTCATGACAGTAATTTGAACAGTCCGGGAAATTGTTGGTGCCGAACTCGCGCGCAAATAGCTGGTAGAGAAAGGCCGCCTCATTGCTCGAACGTCCAGATGTGTAAAATTCAGCCTGGTTGGGAGTACTCAATTGGCGAAGCGCGTTGCCGATAAGCCTGAGAGCTTTATCCCACTCCAAAGGTAGGTAATGATCGGTGGTAGGGTCATAGACCATCGGATGAGTGATCCGGCCTTGCTGTTCTAGCCAGTAATCCGAGCGAGCATTCAGTTCGGCGACCGTGTGTTCGGCGAAAAACTCCGGCGTCGCCCGATGGGCGGTGATTTCCCAGGCCAGCGCTTTCGCGCCGTTCTCGCATATCACCAAGGGATCGGCGTTGTCCGGTGCGGGATCTGGCCAAGCACAGCTGGGGCATTTGAAGCCTTCCGGTTTATTCATCCGGAAGAGTGCCAGCGCGCCCTTCAGTAGAACTTTTTGCTCCAGCAGCACATTAGCAGTGGCAAAAGTTGCCCCCCATCCGCCTCCTGGATCGTTGTATTCTTCGATGCGCGGCTTCTTGCTCATCTTCTAATGCTCCTTCCTGCCATGATTGTGAACCGAACAGAGAATGTCTGCTGCCCCAAGGAGTCGCTTCTCGATCAACATGAGCCACCATCGGAACCACTGAAAGCCACCGCTTGAACACCTACCGGTCCAAGTTCGCGCTTCGATGCCAACTGAGGCCGGCAGACCAGACTCCTCGAGAGGTCGGAACTATCGAGTGCAGCAAGTTTCCGGGCCGGTACTCAGAAGACACGTCCGTCCAAGGAATTTTCCACATTCCCTCTCGAACTCACCTTTTCGATCGAAACCAGACCCGTAGGCAGCAACGGGTGTGCCATCTGAAAACGATGCGAGATGCAAAGAAGAGAACGCTTACGAGAAGCCTTTTGGATTTTCGGCAAGTCGGCGCTTAACAAGAATCAAAGAGAAACTCACAAAAATTAGAGGAACTTTCGATCTAACTCCAGGTCGCTACTCGAGGAAGGACTCTTTGGCGTCGGTTCTGCCTCAGGGGGGCCACGAGGAAATTTCTCTGCCGTTCCGCCCCTTGGGCCGCAGCACCAGTCAGAACCATGGTACTTGTCTATAGGCGACTGCCGGGTGACTCGGCCTGCCGTCACCCCGGAATGGTTCTTGCCAGATCCTGACCCACGAAGTCTTACCAAATCTGTACAAAGTGCCGACCGTTTCGCCATTAATGTCGTCGCAAGACAAACCGCAGGGCTCGATCAAAACCTGCCCCGCATTAAAAGTACGTGCAAACGGCGATTCGCGGGTGCGGTCATCTGAAGCGCTGGCCGTAGAAGAACCCCTAGAGATTAGGCTGGGCGGACGCCGCTTCACCCTCACTATGCGCACGCCCGGACACGATCACGAACTCACGTTGGGGTTTCTTTTGGCGGAAGGGTTCCTCGAAGCAGCTGGCGAGCTAGACGAGATTCGCAATGTCAGAGGGCCGAGAGGTAAACCCGAACCTAATGCCGTAGATGTGATCCTAAAGGTACCCGCCGAAAATTTGCGCGAACGCCTCAGACGCAACTTCACGATCTCTTCAAGCTGCGGCGTATGTGGAAAGACCAGTATTGCCTCAATCCAGCGTCGAGTTCGGTCTCTTTGCTCAACCCTCACGGTTCCCGCTGCCGTGATGCTGCGCCTACCTCACCTTATGCGCGATGCACAGCAGGTGTTCAGCGCTACCGGCGGCCTCCATGCAGCCGCACTATTCCGTCCAAATTCGCACGCCAATTTCGGCTCGAGTCAGATAGCGTCGCCTGCGATCGAGCATCCGATCGCGAACGACTTGCCCACTCTGTCTGATTCGTGCCCGGAACTCATGGCTTTGTACGAGGATATCGGTCGTCACAACGCCGTGGACAAAGCTATCGGTCACGCGCTTATCAAAGGCTGGATACCATTGGGCGATGCCATGCTGATGGTCAGCGGTCGACTCAGCTTCGAGATCGTACAGAAGGCTGCGGCCGCTGGGATTCCAATCCTCGCAGCCGTTTCTGCTCCCTCGTCGTTAGCAATCGATCTCGCTCAAGATATCGGCATGACGCTGGTGGGATTCGTTCGCGAAAGCAGCTTCAATGTCTATACGTCTCCGGAACGCATAACCTAGCTCCGGGAGGCCGAGACGGCCAGTACGATTCAGATCGTAACGCTGCCCCCACGCTCCGTTGAAGGCCGGAGCCTGACCTAACCGCCAATCTGAAACATTGATCGCCCCTGTGTGGAGTGCCCTTCGGCCAGGCGATGTCCGAATGGCTTATTCGCCACCGCTCTAATCAGAACTTGTCCGATTTCGCTCAGCGTGCTGTCGCCCCGTCGCAGCAGCTTACGCACATCCAGCTCGTCGTCGTTCAGAAGACACATATGAAATTTGCCATCCGCGGTCAGCCGCATTCGATTGCAGCTTCCACAGTAGGGATCACTGACTGGGCTTATGAAACCGACCACGCCAGCAGCACCATTGAGCCGGAAGTTTCGCGACTCGTCGGACACGTCTTCGCTCTGCAATTCATACATCGTCCCTAGTTCTCGTTCGATCAGCTCTCGCGTGTCCCGGTTCGAAACGTATCCCTGAGCTGCTACGCTTGCGCACTTTCCCGGTCCCAACGGCATCGACTCTATAAAGCGCACATGCCACGCGTGGTCGAGCGTAAGCCGCGCCAAATCCGACACTTCCCTGTCATTATACCCACGCACGACTACGGCGTTCAATTTTAGCGGAGTAAGGCCGACAGCCTCCGCGGCAGCGATACCCTCCCAGATCCTCTCAAAGCTTCCCCATCGCATTTGGCGTCTCACAACTTCTGGGTTAAGACTGTCCAAGTGAACATTGATTCGCTTGAGACCGGCGCGCTTCAGCGGCTCGGCTAGGGTTCGCATCAAAAGTCCATTGGTAGTTAGTGCCAGATCGTCAACTCCTGGAATCTTGGTAATGCGTTCAACAATATCGATCAGGTCCGACCGCAATGTCGGCTCTCCACCGGTCAATCTAAATTTATGGAAGCCCACGCTCACCGCGGCCTGAACGACGAGCTCTATTTCCCGAGAAGTCAGTAACTCTTCCCCTGGAAGGAAACGGATGTTTTCTAGCGGCATGCAGTAGACACAGCGTAGATTGCATCTGTCCACTAGAGATATACGTAGGTAGTTTATCACGCGATTGAAAGAGTCTTTCAGCACGGCTCTGACTCTACTATCTAGAATGGAGGCTTGTTCGCTGACCGGACAAGACAACCCGCCTCAATCCCTCGACCTCATTCAGTACAGCCTTCGACCGTAAACGCCCGCCAGGCGCCATACCTGAGCGAAGTACACCGAGCGCAACATTTCATTTGCTCAACAGGAATATAAGAGTGGACGCAGCTCCGGTTGCACCCGCCCAAATGGCTATCTCCAGTGCAAGATACTTTCGTCTGCAGGCTCTCGTAAGATCATACACGTCTTCGAGGAATGCGCGGGTTAGAATGGCGGCGTCCGCTTTAATCACCGTGTCTGCATATTCTTGCCGGTTTCTAAATCGGACTATACCTTCCCAAAACACCAATCCGGGGCGCGATTCGCGCCTGGGGATCACAACGGCTACAGCCGCCGCTGCGCTACAGACCAGCGGGATTACGGCAAAAAATGCCGCTAGTTGGGAAGTCTGCCATTTCTGTGGCGAATCGAGCCACGACAATAGAGCTTCGTGTCGATACAGGCCCAAATTGTAGGCCAGCAAGCTCGAGGCAGACAGCGCCGCAAATAGAAATCCCGCCTTTTGGTCCGCGAGCTGAATGTAGTCGCGTACATAGTGATGCACTTCCCGTGAGAAGGCTTCGCAGGACTGCGGGCTGGCTAGCACATCAACCGTCTGTTTCGAGCATTCGAGCAATTAACCCACGCGACAGAGCTCGCTCTCCTTACCCGCAAGCGCGCGAAAGATTTGCCGAGCCTCCGAGCTTTCGGCTGAGTACTTCAAAACTCAACGGTCAGACCGTGGCCGTGACACTCTAACTCCTTGCCGCCTATTCCCCTGCGCAATTGTCGTACCGTTGCCGGCTTTGTACTCGTAGAGGCGGGGTACCATGCTAGCCAACGTGAAAATCGAAATGGGGTCACTTCATTGAGCCCCTGTGAACCGCCCGCGACCGGCGAACTCACAAGTTTCCACGAAACCTCGTGAAAAACTGGCATTCTTTGTGGATTGATGCGCTCAGACTGCGCATAGGCAGAGTGGCGATCTTTCCCCTCGGTGGAAGCTACTAGAATTCCAAAAGTTCTCCTCGATCCGACTTCGCCCGCCGGAACTGCTGATCGTTCCTACTTTCAACACGTTTCTGGGCTTGGCCGTCTGCCCCGTCTTAGCTCGGTCCTCAGACACAATCGGTTGGCATGCAAAGTGTTCTTGTGTGCAAACGATCCCAAGGATCAGAAATCACTCTAGGGATTTCGAGTCGATTAGGAGCTGTTCGAATGAAAACCAAATTTATCGCGCTCATTCCGGTGGTTGGCTTTGCAATGTCACTTGTACCGAGTTTGGTGAACTCGGTAAACGCACAAACGTCCTCTAATACACCTCAGCAAAGTGAAGAGTTGAAGGATTTGCGCGGCGCTAAGAACGCCGACTGGCAGCAGGCGGACGACAACCGGGGTACGGTGAAAGGCCCACTGCTTTCTCGTTATGAAGAGAAGGTTGACCACCTTCAGTCTCTCATCAAGCGAATCAAAAGCGGCCAGCAGGTGTCGTCAGATGAGATTGACGAGGCACTCAAACCAGTCGTTCCGTAGCCGGTTGGACCCCGACCTGCAAACGCTTCCGCGGCATGTTGTTTCTGGCGCTGCCATTGAAGGTCATCGCACGCTTCCTGATTAGCACCGGTACCTTTGGCGTGCCCGCGGGAGGAGTGTTTGACCGCCTTATTTCAAACCGGAATACCTCGAGGCTATTCGCCAGCGGCGCTTAACCAGCGAAATTCAGAGGAATGATCATGAAGAAGGCAAATGTAAGCAGCGCGGGCGGACGCTTCGAATTGAAGGAGCAGCCAATCCCGGAACCCGGCAGAGGTTGTGTCAGGATGAAGGTCCAGGCCTGCGGTATCTGTCACAGCGATGCGTTGACCAAAGACGGCACCTTCCCTGGAATCCTTTATCCACGCTCGCCAGGTCATGAGATCGCCGGACTGATCGACGCACTCGGTGCCGACACCGATCCGTGGAAGATCGGAGATCAGGTCGGAGTCGGCTGGCACGGCGGACATTGCGGACGCTGCGATTCATGCCGACGCGGCGACTTCACAACCTGCGTCAAACTGCAGATCCCCGGAATCAGCTACGACGGCGGCTATGCGGAGTACGTTTGCGTACCAACCGAGGCGCTGGCGCACATTCCTGATGGACTGCGGGCAGAAGATGCTGCCCCTCTGATGTGCGCCGGTATCACGACTTTCAATGCTCTCCGCCACAGCGGGGCCAAGCCGGGAGACCTGGTCGCAATCCAGGGCATCGGAGGTCTGGGCCATCTGGGTATTCAATTCGCAAGCAAGTTTGGCTTTGAGACCGTCGCCATTGGCCTGGGAACCGACACCGAAGAGCTCGCCCTCAAACTGGGAGCGCAAACGTACTTAGATGCGGAGAAGCAGGAGGTCTCGAAGAAGCTGACAGCCCTAGGTGGGGCCCGCGTCATCCTCGCAACGGCGCCGGATGGCAAGGCGATGGGCACGCTCATCGACGGACTCGGCGTCAATGGGAGGCTGGTATTGATCGGGGTTACGCCCGAGCCATTCGCGGTGTCGGCTTTTCAATTGCTGGAGGCGCGCAAGTCGATCGGGGGCTGGCCCTCCGGAACATCAAAGGACTCTGAGGACACGCTCAAATTCGCGGCAGCCCACGGCGTGCGAGCGATGATCGAGACGTACCCACTTGACCACGTCGCAGACGCTTATGAGCGCATGATCTCCGGAAAGGCGCGCTTTCGCTCGGTCCTGAAAATGTAGGGTGCGAGAACGACCCGGAGTTCATGCCTTGCACACACCGCATTTGCCCGAATGACCAGGTTAAGTTTACCACCAGCTCGCTTACGCTTTGGTTAGTGCGGTGAAATTCAACGTCACCTGCGGTGCTGCGAATACTCACGCCTTTGTCCATGAGCCGAAGCGAATCCGATTGAAAGCAGAGGTCGAATGCTAGCAGCAAGAATGCATCGCTACAAAGAGCCGCTTGTCATCGAAGACGTTGAGATTCCGGAGATCTCTCCCGAGGAGGTCTTGGTGAGGGTGGCGGGAGCTGGAATGTGCCGTTCGGACGTACAACTCATCGACGGCTACTTCGCGGAAGCCCTGAAGCCGAAGTTACCCATAACACTGGGGCATGAGATTGCCGGTGTGGTCGCAGCACTTGGCGACCAGGTACCGGCATCAGCCCAACTGGCCGTCGGCGATCAGGTTGTCGTTGCAGCCGGCTGGGGAGATGGAACCTGCCGCCAGTGCCGGCTCGGCAATGAGCAGATTTGTGAACATGGAAGTTGGCCAGGATTTGGTCCTCCGGGCGGCTACGCCGAATTCGTGCCCGCACCTTACAGACAACTGATTCGAGTCAAGCACAAAGTGAAGTGGGAAGAGCTCGCCCCCCTAACGGATGCGGGAGTCACACCGTACCGCGGAATCAAGAAATTGCGAGCTGCCGGAGTATTGGGACCGGATCGCGTAATAGGAGTCTTGGGCGCAGGCGGTCTTGGCACTTACGCGGTGCAATACGCAAAGCTGCTGTCCTCCGGCGCCGCTGTCGTCGCGCTCGCCCTGGAAGAAGATAAGCTCGCCATCCTAAAGCAGCTTGGGGCGGACGTCACGATCAATACGACCGGCAAGTCCGTCAGCGATCTGCAGGATGAACTTTTCAAGCTGACGGGCACACGCAATCTCGACGCTGCGATCGATTGCGTGGGTGCCGAAGAAACCATCCGCACTGGCATCGGTCTACTTGCTACCGCCGGCGCATATGTATCGGTTGGTTTGGTGGGAACGAGGATAGATATTCCTTTATTCCCATTCACCTCTCGCGAACTCACTTATCACGGTTCGTTTTGGGCCAACTACAACGACCTGCAGGAAGTCCTCGCGCTCGCACAAAAAGGCGAGATTCGGCATTCCATCAAGCGGGTCCGCCTCCAGGACATCAATGAAAACCTTGAGCTGCTTCGTGCTGGAGACATCGTCGGGCGTGCCGTCGTTTTGTTTGATATCGACGGGAGTGCATCCGAGTCCGGCGGCAGAGGATTGCGGCCAAAGACTGAAAACGCGGCGCAACAGTAACGCTCACCTTGTCACCGGATGGTCGGATACGATCTTGTAACGTGTCAGCAAAGCCAATCTGTATAGACGCTAAAATAACCGCTTCGGTGAGGGAAATACGATGCAGAAGATCGTCGAAACTGTCAGCGCGGGAATTGTGGCCGGCGCAATCGCGCTCTCCGGCGTCGCCCATGCACAATCGCAGCAACCACCCGTGAAAAATATCGTGCTCGTTCACGGAGCGTTTGCGGATGGCACGAGCTGGGCCAAAGTCATTCCCATTCTTGAAGCACGCGGCTTTCATGCGGTAGCCGTTCAAAACCCACTCACCTCTCTGTCGGACGACGTAAACGCGACCCGCCGGATCATCGCCATGCAAGATGGTGCGGTCATCCTGGTTGGTCATTCCTGGGGAGGTGCCGTGATTAGCGAGGTTGGAGATGACCCGAAGGTAGCCGGACTCGTCTACGTAGCCGCTTACGCTCCTGACGTCGGCATGTCCGCGAACGACACCAGCAATCCTTTCGGTCCAACTCCCGGACAGAAAGCCATCCAGGTCGATGCTCAGCATTTCGCGTGGATGTCCGAAGAGGGAATTCTGAACAGCTTCGCGGACGGGCTACCGATGCCTGAGCGCCGGCTCGTCCTGGCGGTCCAGGGCCAGATCTATGGCCCGATGTTTGATGAGAAGCTCACGCACGCAGCCTGGAAGTCGAAGCCGTCATGGCACGTGATCGCTACAAAGGATCACACTCTCAGTCCCGCGATGGAGGAAGCCGGTGCGAAGAAAGCCGGTGGAGTCGCGATCTCGATTCCCACCTGCCACGTCGCGATGCTGCAGGAGCCCCAAAAGGTCGCCGACCTCATTATGGAGGCGGCTTCGGGATCTACCAAGGCCACGGCAGACCACGCCGCCAGATAGACACCCGAAACGATTTACTGAGTAGCTCAAAATCTTGACCGAGGTGAAAATCGATGGCGAAGAAACTTCCTCGAAAGGCCCTGATTTCGGTTTCCAGCTTCAACGGTGCCATCTATCCGGACGGCCACAAGACCGGCGTGTTCTTCGTTGAGGCTCTGCATCCCTACGAAGTATTGACCGCCGCTGGATTCGAGGTGGATTTGGCGTCGGAAACCGGTACCTGCGGGTTCGACGATGTCTCCCTCACGCCTCCCTTTTTGTCCGGAAGTGAGCACGCGATACTGACCGATCCCAGACATCCATTCATGGTCAAGATCAACTCTCAGCTGAAGAAGGCTTCGGATCTGAAGAAAGAAGACTATGGCTTCTTCTTCGCTTCCGCAGGCCACTCTGCTCTGTATGACTATCCGGAAGCGAAAGACTTACAAGCAGTCGCTGCGGATATCTGGAACCGCGGCGGCATTGTTGGTTCGGTTTGCCATGGCCCGGCGATCATGCCGGGCATTATCGACTCCAGCACCGGCAAATCGATCATCCACGGCAAGACCGTGACCGGTTTCACGATTGAAGGCGAACTCATCTTCCGAATCCTCGATAAGTTGAGAGCGGATGGAGTCGTCCCCATTGTTGAAGCAGTGATGGCGGCTGGAGCGTTCTACAGCGGCTCGGTGGGGGCCTTCGACGATTACTCGATCACCTCGGGCCGCGTGGTGACAGGCACCAACCCCGCGAGCGGCCGGAGTGCCTGCGAGCGCGGCGTGAAGCTGTTCGACCACCTGGAACTTGCGTAGTCCACTCCTATGCGGAGGGCGCGAATACCAAATCATGATCGGGTCTGGGCATTTCGCTCCAAACCTGATCGCCGAAAAAAAGGAGCGATTATGAGTACTTCCGGCTTTGCAACCGTAAATCCGTCCACCGGCGCAGAGATTGAAACCTTTTCGTTCTTCAATCCGGCGCAAACAGAAAAAATCGTCGCACAGGCAGAGGAGTGCTTCCAATCCTATCGGAAACTGCCGGTTGACAAACGCGCCGATCTCTTTTCGAGGCTGGCGAGCACCTTAAGGAAAAACCAGGCGCAACTCGCAAAGATTATAACCACAGAGATGGGAAAGGTCTTTTCCGAAGCTGAGGCCGAGGTAGAGAAGTGCGCGCATGAAGCGGATTGGTACGCCGAGTACGGACCAAAGATCATGGCGGATGAGCCGGCTCCAACCGGAAAAGTCAATGCATATGTATCCTACCTGCCCCTCGGGCCAATCCTCGCGATCATGCCGTGGAATTTCCCTATCTGGCAACTCACGCGCATGGCCATCCCAACCATGCTGGCCGGAAATGTGGTCCTGGTGAAGCACTCGCCTAACACGCAGCGGAGTTCGCTCGAGTTCGAGCGCTTCATGCTGGAAGCCGGTTTCCCGCAAGGTGCTTTTCAGAACCTGATTCTCAAGGTGGACGACATCGTCAAAGTCATTAACGATCCACGCGTTCAAGGTGCCTCCGTAACTGGCAGCGTGAGGGCTGGTTCGGCGGTCGCTTCCGAAGCCGGAAAGGTGATCAAGAAGACGGTGATGGAGCTGGGTGGGTCGGATGCATTCATCGTGTGCGAAGACGCCGACATCCCGAAGGCGGTTGCCGCCGGAATCAGGGGACGGTTCCACAACGCAGGACAGGTCTGCCTGGCGGCGAAACGCTTCATCCTGGTCGGGAAGACCGCCGACGAATTCGAACAATCGTTTGTCGAAGCGGCCAGGTCGCTGCGCGTGGGCGATCCTTTCGATTCAGCGACTGACTTGGGACCGATGGCCCGTGTAGACCTGCGAGATGGGCTGCACAAACAGGTGGAAGGCAGCATCGCAAAAGGCGCGCGCGTGCTCTGCGGCGGCAAGCCAGTGGAGGACAAGGGAGCTTTTTACCCACCGACGGTGCTGAGCGAAGTACGCGAGGGCATGCCCGCTTTCGATGACGAGACGTTCGGCCCGGTCGCGGCTATAATTCGTGTCCCGGACCTTGACGCGGCGGTCCGGGCGGCGAATGCGAGCCAATTCGGTTTGAGCAGCAATCTCTGGACCAGGGACGTCGAGATGGCTCGCAAGGTTGCAACCGATCTATACACCGGCGGCGTTTTCATCAACGGCATCACTGCCTCAGATCCTCGCGTTCCGGTGGGCGGCGTCAAGAACAGCGGTTACGGTCGCGAACTTTCACACTTCGGTGCACACGCCTTTGTGAATGCGCAAACCGTTTGGGTCGAAAACGCGTAGGAGTTATCCGCTCACAATCCTTAGCCAGCACGCATCCAAGGAGTTGAAGACCATGCCTGGAGAAAGCGAACACAATGTCGGAGCGCTCGCAGCAGGGACGCCGGCACCGGAGTTTCAACTGCACAGCACTCCCGACCAATTGGTTTCCCTAGACGAGTTCCGCGGCGCTCCCGTGGTTCTCGCGTTTTACCCGGCCGATTGGAGTCCGGTCTGCGGAGACCAGATGGCGTTCTACAATCAAATCCTTCCGGAGTTCCATCGCCTCAAGGCGCAGCTCGTTGGGATCTCGGTCGATGGCTCCTGGTGCCATGATGCTTTCGCCAAGGACCGCAACCTGCACTTTCCATTGCTCGCGGACTTCGAACCGAAGGGCGCAGTGGCGCGGAAATATGGAGTCTATCGGCAGCAAGACGGTATCTGTGAGCGCGCACTCTTTGTGATCGATTCCAAGGGAGTGATCGCCTGGAGTTACGTGTCACCGCTGGGCGTAAATCCGGGAGCCGATGGCATCCTCGCCGCCCTCGAAGACCTCGCAGGGAAAACGGAGGGCAGGAAATGAGAACGCACTTTTCTTCGAAACTGATTTTGCCGGTGAGCGAGCGTGACCATATCAGCGGACCCGCGAGCGCGCCGGTGACGCTGGTCGAGTATGGCGACTATGAATGCCCCTACTGCGGCTTGGCCAATCCGATTGTCGACCAAATCCGGCGCGAGCTGGGGGATCAACTCAGGTTCGTGTTTCGCAACTTTCCGCTGACCGAGGTCCATCCCCACTCCGAGCACGCCGCCGAGATCGCAGAGGCTGCCGGCGCGCACCACAAGTTCTGGGAGATGCACGACCTGCTCTATGCGCGCCAACAGGAATTGGACGATCAACATCTCGCCGAATACCTGGCGCAGCTGGGAGTTCCGGCCTCGGAAGTAAAGCTTGCCCTGGCCCAACATGCATACGCGGATCGGCTCCGCGAGGATTTCATGAGTGGAGTACGCAGTGGCGTCAATGGCACACCGACGTTTTTTATCAATGGTCTGCGCCATGACGGTTCATACGAACGCGACGAATTGTTGGCCGCGATTGCGGTGGCGGCGCGTTAAGGGCGCGCCAGGCGAAGGTGTAGCGCAGGTGCCACTGTGAGCCAAAGAAAATACAGAACGGAAACGACTTACGGCGCCGAATCTTGCGACCGTCGGCAACGCTCTTACCAACTGGAATCGGAACACTCTTAAGAAAATGCCGCGCTCGTAACGAAGACCTACATGCCAAAAACCTACGATAGCCTTACACTCGAAGATGCGAAGCGGATGTTGTCTGCAGCGGAGGCAAGGGCCTCGAGCCTTGGGATTCCTTACAATGTCGCCGTGGTCGATGCCGGTGGCCACCTGGTGGCGTTCTCGCGCCAGGATGGTGCGCTCATCGGTAGCATCGAGCTCGCAATTGATAAGGCGGTTACGGCAAGAATCTTGGATAAACCAACGTCTGATCTGGCGAAGCTCGCGCAGCCAGGTGGACCACTGTTCGGCATCCAGGAAAGCAATTTCGGAAAAGTCGTCATCTTCGGT
This sequence comes from Deltaproteobacteria bacterium, assembly GCA_019237115.1. Taxonomy (GTDB): domain Bacteria; phylum Desulfobacterota; class Binatia; order Binatales; family Binataceae; genus JAFAHS01. The sequence continues at coordinate 13,791 of JAFAHS010000327.1, read as the reverse complement.
GGCGGTATTCCTGTCGTGTTTGGAGGGGCCATTGTTGGGGCCGTGGGAGCCAGCGCAGGAACCGTTGAGCAGGACATCGCCGTTGCGGAGGCTGCAGTAGCCGTCCTGCATGACGTTGAGGAGGTCGTTGGAGATTCGAGAACAAGGATTCGCTGATGCAAGCGAGGTGCACGATAGTCAGTCAGTGCGGCCAAGGAGTACCCGGGTCAATTCCGCATGCCGGCGCATGCCGATGCGTGTGTAGCTCTCGAGAGCTTCCCCTAGTAATGCTTGTGCTCTTGCGCGATCGCTAGTTGAATCACGGACCAAAAGCATCATGGCGTGGAAACGTCGTATTTCCGCCTGCTCCAGTGAATCCGGCAACGACTCGGCCTGCTCCATCGCCATTCGAAAATGATCTTCAGCCGCTTCCCACCGCTGTGCCGCACCTGCCGCGAGGCCAGCGATGGTCTGCGAAAAATGGGAGATTCGAAAAAGCTCTATCGCTCCAACCTCGATCAACTCTTGAACGAGTGGGTAAAACTGTCCAGCTTGGGAATGCTCGCCCAGCACGACTAAACCCTCGATCACCATCAAGAGCAGCACCCATGCGGGTGCTTCGTTTGGTCGACCGCTATGAGGCAGAAGCGCACGAGTCTCCTCGAGGAGTGCCAGTGCGCCCTTCCGATCGCCGGCGTAGGACATCACTCGAAAGAGCATTCCGGCGCCATAGCCCGCGAAATTTCTCTCCACCTCTCCTCGGTATGCGATTTGCGCGTGCGACATCGCACGAGCCCAATCCCCACGAAGGAAATCCAGCTGGCTTCTTCGGGTCTCGAACAAGGCCTCCGCGCCGGCGATGGACGACTGCTGGTCTTCGAAAGCCACCTTAAAGGCAGCAGCAAGCTTGCCCAAGTCGGGTTCTTTGCCAAACTCGACGAGGGCGCGTATGAAACCGCAGAACGCGACGAAGATGAACTGTCTCATTTTTCTCGCCAGCGGTTCGAGCTGGTCCGCGATTCTCATCGCGTCCTCGACGCGCCCGAGATGCAGCAAAGCCAAATCCAAGGCAAACAAACGCCGCGCGCGATGCCAGGGCGACTGATCGGATCCCGCAAGTTGTTCGCATTGAAGACCGTCTTCGACCGCCTCCCGCAAGTGAGAGAATGCGGTATTTATTTCCGACCGAACACCAAGCAGTTCGGCCTCAAGCTTTGGGTCGGAGAGCTGGGAAGCGATGTTCAACCCGTCACGCATAGCCTCCTGGGCCTGCTTATAGTCTCCGACGGATTTATAGGCCCACCCGAGCGTAGCGAAAAGGCGAGCCCGCTCCGGGCTGACTTCTGCTCCAAAAAAATCTAGCCCGCGCCGTGCCCATGCGATTGCCTCCTGGTTGCGGCCGAGCCGGAACAGGGCATCGGTAGACTCGTTCACGATCCACGCAATTGTCTTTCGATCTCCGAGTTTGAAGAAGATCTCGAGAGCCTCGCGAAGATTGGCAACAACACTGTCCCAGTGATTAAGCCCCCGCTCTGCCATCGCAAGGTTCACCAACAGTTCCGCTCGTTCGTGAGGCGCGAGGGGGTTTTTCTCGGACAGAGCAGTGCGGCAGCTTTCGCGTGCTTCGCCAAACGCGGCTGCATCAAGTGCGCGCTTACCTCCGATCGTCAAGTACGATACCAACTTGCGGCTATCAGCGAACGAGCCGGCTTTGACTAGATGGTCCGAAATCTCGCCGGCGTGCTCGTTCGCTGACTTGGGGTCGAGTGATTCGAGTGCCGCGGCGACCTTGGCATGCAATTGCTGCCGGCGCGCGATCGAGAGTTGCGCTAGAAGTGTCTGACGTACCAGTTCGTGGGCGAAGGTAAAGGGTTTTTCCGGGCCTTCAGCGCTCGGCACAACTATTCCCATTTCCTGCGCCTTCTCTATGGCAGCAAAGAGTTCATCAAATTCTATCTGGCTGATGGCGGCCAAGAGCCGAAAACTGAAGCTGCGGCCTATAACCGCCGCGGCGCTCAACGCGCGTATCTCCCTGTCGCTGAATCGTTTGAGCCTTCGCGTCAGGATTAATCGAACGTTTTCCGGTACCTCGATCTCGTCGATCTTGAGGTCAGTTCGCAATCGCCCCGCAGAGTCAAAGATTTTTCCCTCGTCGAGCAAATGCCGGTACACCTCCTCGACAAAGAACGGATTGCCGTCACTCTCCGCAAAAATTGCCTCAACCAGGCTTTCGACAATCCGGCGCTGGCTCAGGTCGTCGAGCATCCGCGTGACGGAATCCTTCGACAAGCCGGAAAGCCTGAGTGGCCGAACCCCTTGCCGGATTAACTCCTCAAGAGTTCGCGCAAATGCGGAATTCTCTTCGCAATGCTCGTCGCGATACGTTCCGATGACTGCCAGTGGAACCCGGCCAATATGGCCGGTCAGATAGTTCAGCAACGCGAGGGTCGATTCATCAGCCCACTGTAAATCGTCCAGAATGAACAACTGTGGGCGTGTTCGAGCAGCGCGCGCCAGAGCCTCCGTAACGCTCTGGAAGATATAGTGCCGCTTTTGCGGGTTCGGCAGTTCAATAGGCTCAGGGATATCCTGAAACACTCGACGTAAGCTGGGCGCCAGTTGAGCCAGCTCGGGCGCGTTGCCGCCGAGTTGGTCGCGAAAAGCATCGAGGCTTGATGCGCGGGCAAGCATGCTCTCGATGATGTCGACAAACGGGAGAAATGGAACCGGTTCCTGTCGTTCGTTGCAGCGGCCAATGAAGGAAGCGAAGCCAATGCGCGATGCATATTCTCCCATCTGTATGGCTAGCCGCGTCTTTCCTACTCCTGGCCCACCACCGACCATCATCACAGAACCGCGTCCGTTGCGCGCATCGGCAATCGCAGCTTCAATGACGCGACACTCATTCTCCCGATTGACGAAGGCGGTTCGCCTGACGGCCGAAAAAGGCAGAAATTCCAACGCCATCGATGACGGTTCCGTCGACGTTGATGGGGCGTCTGAGGTCGATCGATGTGAAGGCTCGGTCCCTGCGAATTGCCACTTTATCGGCGACGCGGCCGTCGGACGATAAGAGCAAAAGTGCCCCGTTCTGATGCTTTGCGAAAGAATCCTCCCAAACTCTGCATGGCTCTGCGAGATTCTATCCAACGCTGCCTTGATGGCCTTCCTTACTGCCTGCCGGGCGCGTTGGGCCGCCGCGGCGGCGCGCCGACTACGTCCACCTAAGCCGACCGCGCGCGCCAGTTCTCGGGTAAGAGCGTCGATCTCTGCTTCCAATTCCTCCGCCCGCTCCGCCTTGCCCAAGCCCTTCGCCTCTTCCAACTCTTCGCGCAGTTCCGACAGACGCTGGCGATATTCTCTCTTCGCTTGGTCGTCCAAGACCTCGCCGGCATCCCCCAAGCCGCCGATCTGAAATCCGCCCGTCTCGAGACCTTCCTGACCAAGCACCAGCCGAGCGGCTGGCCTTTCCTCGCCCTCGCTCGCGATGCCGCTAGTCAAATCGAGGGCGTGAAATGCCGTCCCCGGATGGCGTAGCAAATAGGCGATATACGCCAGTCCCTTGGAGTCTCTTAAGCGAAGAGGTGTCTCGACTGGCCCAACACTCCAATATTCACCTTCTCTCCGAAAAACCCCCACTTGGAGGTCAGCCGACACAGGTGCGTCCCGCAGGTTGGGCGACTCCCGTTGCGAATGGGGCTCGGTTTCAGGCACTGAACCTACAACCCTCTTTGGGCTAATCCCTTCTCTTTCGATCGCTTTCTGCTGTTCGGAGGAGGTGGCGGAAAAATTCGAATAGCTCATTTTGGCCTCCGAAAACGGTCGCGTTACCGGACGACAAATGTTCCACGCGACCTCCGATCTTGACGTCGCCCGATCGAAATTGAACGACGAACGCGTAGTGCGGCGAAAATGCCGCCGGAGCCGCAGCGCCGGCAACGAAATTCTTACTGCTTGATAAGCGTGGCCGCGTCGGTTTCTTTGGCATATGCTCTGACCCTATGCGTGTTGCCTTTTCCGAGCCATCGACGACCGTCTACGGGGCGTCTAATTTCAGTCTAATTTTCGTTTAGCTGGGTCCTCGGTTTGATGAACGTTCCACAGGACCTCCGGTTTGAAGACTTCAGACTCGACCGCCGAAACCAGGAAGTACGGCGCGGGTCGCGCGTCATTTCTTTGCGACCCAAGTCTTTCGCGGTACTGCAATTTTTAGCGGAGAACCCGGGACGCCTGGTGACTCAGACCGAGTTGTTAAAGGCGGTCTGGGGGGCGACCGCGGTCAGTGATGGCTTGCTTCGAAACTATATCATGGAGGTTCGGCAAGCTTTGGGCGACGACGCGTCCAATCCGCGCTTTATCGAAACCCTGCCGCGTCGCGGCGTCCGGTTTTTGCCCAAGGTCACGGCGCAATCGGGACCCTCTGCGGGACTCGAACCCGACGGGGTTGTGACAACCTCAGCATCCCGCGAGCTAATCGGCCGCGATCAGGAGTTGAGCAGCCTCGAGCGACTGATGGCCTCTGCGCTCGCGGGGAAACGGCAGATCGTATTCATTGCAGGAGCAGCCGGGATCGGTAAGACGGCTTTGCTGCAGGCCTTTCTTGGAAACATTGCCGCGGCCGGCGACGTTCGCATTGTATGCGGACATTGCGTTGAGCAATTCGGAACGCGTGAAGCGTACCTGCCGATCTTCGATGCGCTCAGCCGACTGTGCGCCGAAGAACGCGCGACCGAAGCTCTAACAGTTCTGGCGCAGTATGCTCCATCGTGGTTGGCGCAGATGCCGGGCCTGCTGTCCGCAGATGAGTTTCAGACTCTCCAAAAGGTGCAAGCTACCACCCAGGCGAGGATGCTGGGCGAGTTCTGTGAGGCCTTGGAAGCTCTCGCCGCCGATCAACTCTTGGTCCTCGGCCTGGAGGACCTCCATTGGACGGACCTCGCGACTCTCGATCTCCTCTCGATCGTCGCACGCAGAGAGCATCGCGCGCGTCTGATGGTGGTTGGAACTTACCGTCCGGCGGACGCCATCGTATCGAACCATCCATTGAGAGCGGTTCTTAGCGATCTGGAGGTGCACCGCCAATGCACCGTCTTGTTGCCAGAGAATCTGACCGAAGACGACGTGCACACGTACCTCAGCTATCGCTTCCCGGCTCACGAGTTTCCGCCCACACTGACGCAGATCATCCATCGCAATACGGCCGGGAACCCACTGTTCGTTACCGCAATTGTTGACGAACTGGAGCGTGACGGACTCGTCGACCAGCGCGATGGGCGATGGCGGCTCACGGAGAACGCGGAAAAACTGGATGCCGGGAAATCCGCAAGCTTGCGGCAATTGATCGAGGGACAACTCTCGCGACTTCCCGCGAACGAACAGCGGCTGCTCGAGGTAGCTGCCGTAATCGGAAGTGCTTTCGGCTCCGATCTGGTAGCGGCCGCACTCGAAATCGATCCGGTTGAAGCGGAAGAACGATGTGACGGCCTCGCCCGACGACATCAGATTCTTCGCGCTACGCAGGAGCGTTCCGATGAAAGTAGCGGCGAACATTCGCGCTACGAGTTCATCCACGATTTGTATCGCAATGCGGCGTTCGATCGGAGTTCTCAAGGTCGTCGCCACCACTGGTACAAAAGCATCGCCGAGAAGATGGCCGCCGACCTTGGAGATCGAGCCAACGAGGCCGCGACGGAACTGGCCTACTATTTCGAACACGCAGGGATGCCCAACATGGCCGCACAGTACTGCGCAGTCGCGGGCGAGAGAGCCTCGCGACAATTTGCCAACGCTGAGGCAATTGGCCAGTTTCGGCGCGGCGTTGATCTGCTGAAGAATCAGCGGGCGTCGAAAGAACGCGACGCTATCGAGTTGCGCCTGCAGGTTGGAATTGCTGCACCACTCGTCGCGCGGCAGGGATATCGGTCGCAAGAAGTGGTTGCCGCGCTTTCGCGTGCGTGGGAGTTGAACGAGAGCCTCGGCGACGGTCCGCAGAGTTTCGCCGCCCTCCGCGCTTTCTACGAGCTTCTCATGGGACGCTCGGATTATCTGCGCACCTTCGAGCTCTGCGACAAACTGGCATCGGTCGCTCAACGCGAAAGAGATCCATACCTGGTCGCGGAAACACTGCGGCTGCGCGGCATAAGCGCATTGTTCCTCGGCAGGCTCAGGGAATCAGAAACGGTCCTCACTGAAGCGATTGGTGTTTTCAGTCGGGAGAAGGGCGATTCAAAAGTGCTCGCACCCGATGATCCTGTAGTATCCTCCGCCGTCACGCTTTCGCTGGCGCTCTGGATGCTCGGCTATCCCGAACAGGCACTGAATTGGACGCGAGGGGCGTTCAATCGCGCAAATGCCCTGGACGCGCAGTTCTCGATGGCCATCGCGCACTGCTTTCGAGCGATTTTGATGCGATTTCTGCGGAACCACGCCGCAACGCTGGAAGAAGCCGATAAGGCGATCGCCATCTGCAATAAATTTGGATTCGGATACTGGGGCGCGCAGGCGTCTCTCGAACGCGGATGGGCAATCGCAATGCAGGGTCGGGCATCAGAAGGAATAAAGGAGATAAAGTCCGTTCTCAGTACAGTCTCGATGGGCCAAGGCGGCTCATTGGCCAAACTCGCGGAAGTCTACCTTCACGTCGGAAAAATCAGGGAGGGTCTACAGGCCGTCGATCAAGCTCTGAACTTCGTGCTTGAACACAAAGAGGCAGCGTGGGAGCCCGAACTCTACCGCTTGAAGGGCGAACTGCTCATGCAGCGCTCTCTCGCGAAAGGCGGCAAACGTACTAACGACAACGACCAAGCCGAACGCGCCTTCATGACTGCCATTGAGCGAGCCCAGCAAAACGAAGCTAAAGCGTTCGAACTCCGTGCCGCGACGAGTCTCCACCGGCTCTGGAGCAAAAAAGGCAAGCGCGCGGATGCCCGCCGAATGGTTGCTGAAGTGTATGATTGGTTCTCCGAAGGATTTGATACGCCCGACCTCATCGATGCGCGGCGGCTACTCCGAAAGCAATAGGTCCCTTTTCGTTCTCGGGATTTCCAAACCCGACTGCTCTGAGCAGGTCTGGGTGGCGGCGTGCCCGTGATGATGTACGCTTTGCGATCCGTGGAGGTGGTGTTCGCCATGTTTGTCTCCGATGTCTCTCTGTTGGTCCGATTTCAGCGGAGGACTTTGCTTCGCCGCTTGCATTCGGTCCGGGCGCCGAGCTTGCGGAGCCGTCTGGGCGGGACTCACGAATATTCGTTGCAAAGGCTGGCGGCGTGACGCTCAAGAGGAGCGCTGCGGATGACAAGATCGCGTGGCAGGGTGCGTTGCTTTCGGTGCAACCTCAGATCCGATTGACCCGCCCGTTCGATCAGCGGAGCGATAATTTTGCAGTACAGCGACGAGTATGCGGAGCACTATGAGTTTCGACCTCGCTGATCTATGCATTCCACCGGAGCGTCAACTCAGTCACGGACACGCGGCTCCGTAGTTGGCATTTCGTCATGGCAGCTGCTCAAGTTGCTCGGAGTAAAGTTGATGTTCACCGCCGACCGAATCGCATTCGTAGTAGTTCGCCCTCGCCTGATGGCTCTGCAACTCGACAATCACGTAGCCGTGCTTGTAGTAGCCGTTATCCTGCCCAAGGAGGATGCTCTCAAAGTACGGCACGTCCGTATGAACCGTGCCCAACTCTCCAATAGCAACTGGAAAGGCCCCATGGCCGATGCAGCGGGCGTGAATGTCAAGATATTCCTTGTACACGACTAGGTTATGCTCGTGGGCCCAGTACCAGGCCGTTATCCTGGTCAACAGGTCTTTGAACTGACGATGAAGCGGATCGTTAACCGGCTGTGAGTTGATTCGTTCGTAAACGCTAAAAAGCGGATGATGCGACATGATGACTGTGCGAGCGCCCGCCGAGTTGGTAACCTTATCTTCCAACCACTCTAATTCGGTGGCTTTAAGAGTGGGCGTCGAAGTGTTGACGCTGAAAGGGTCGTAGTCATTTACTCCGGTATCGAGGCCGATAAACTGCCAGAATTTGTTCCGCAGGCAAAAGAAGCTCGCCTTCTGCTTAATCTTATCCAATAGCCAGTAATAACCGACGCCGCCCGAATACATGTCGTGATTGCCTGACAGGGTAAGGACTTTCGGCATTGTCGCGCCGAATACAAGTCTCACCAACGACATGAAGTAGTTGTCAGCCTCGTATCGAGTTCCCGAGTAATAGATGTCGCCCAAATGAATTACTATTTCTGGTTTGTGCCGGGCGACGCACTGCAGCACTGTTTTGGCCGGTTCCTGACCGGTCCCCCAATCGCCGATTAGAGCTATCGTGCAAGATTCTCGCAGCTCCTCGACGTAATCGGATATCGCGTTCCAGCTTCGGTAAGGGATAGGTTTGTGCGCCAGCTTGTAATAGTCGACATAGTTATTCATCGCCTCGACGTAGCGCGGATCGCAGTTTCCGAAGCGCGTTAATTCGGCACGGTAGGTGGCCTCGGCGGCGCTGTCGTTATTAAGCACGGCCGCGGCAAGTTTCAGATAGGCGCTGGAGCAATCGGAGACACTATCGATTGACGTCAAATTCAGGCGAACTTCGAGATCGTGCAGGGCTTCCCAGACTTTTGACGTCTGAAGATGGCCGAGAAGTGCCGTGCAATGGCGCGTCGCTTCCCGCATCAGGTCGCCCGCGAAGCCCTTTTCGTCGATGCCTGTGCGCGGCGTCCATGGATGGGGCGCCGCCGAGGTCGCGCCCTGATGGAGCACCTGATCGAGTGACGATTGCCAGAGCGACAAACTGGGATCGCGGAATTGGACTAGCATAGGTTCTCCGCGGACCAGCGGAATCGCGACAGCCGCGGTTCAGTCCTAAAGCGAGCGTCGAGAATGAGCGATGTCGGACTAGTTCCTAACACAACGATGAGCAACTTGGGACGTACCCTCTGATCTTATCTATCCTTCGCTGCATACGATTGATGCTACGTGAACTGGCGAAAAATTGTCAATGTAACTCTCTTTGACTACTCAACCGCGAGTCGCCCCTGCACGGTCCGCGTTTAGACCGGGGGCCTTTGGCTCCCTGGGCTTATCATGCGTGCCCGGGGCTACCGGATAGCATCACACGTGGCTTGTATTTGCTCTTTTTGTTAGCATAGATAAGAAGACTCGTGAGCGGGGCCATCAGGAAGGAGCGCGACGTCGGAACGATCCGCGTTGCCGGGAGGGACGCGCTGTTCGAGCCTTTTCGAATCAAGGGGGTACAATTCGCGAACCGGATTCTGCGCTCCTCGATGGGCGGGCGGACGGCCTGCTATGACGGCACCGTGTCCCCGGCGTGGCGCCATTTCGAGAAGAAATTCGCCAAGACGGGCGTCGCCGGAATCATCTCGGCCACGATCGACATAGATGAAAAACGACTGTCCCCGCTCGAATATCCCAAGCTGAGCGACGATCACTTTATCGCCCCCTTGCGTGCCGGAGTGAAGGAGGTCCAGCAGCTCGGCTGCCGGTGCATCATTCAGCTCGGCGACCCCGGTGGCCGGACTCAAACCAGCCTCTTTTCGCAGAAGGCGGACACCCAGGCCACGTCGGCGAACTTCGATCTGATGTACGGCTATCGCAACCGGACGATTCCGATGACGACCGGCGAGGTGGAGCGCGAAGTCGAGAAGTTCGTGCAGGCGGCGCGCCGCGTTCGCGATATCGGCGCCGATGGCCTCGAGATTACGGCCTCAAAGGGTTACGTAATTCATCAATTTCTGAATCCGGTGACGAATCGGCGGCGCGACCGCTATGGCGGCAGTCTCTACAAACGATTTCAGCTTCTGGGCGAGATCGTGACCGGAGTTCGCCAGATTATCGGCCGCGATTTTCTGTTCGGTATCCGCTTCCCTGCCGAGGACCACAACTACGCGCCGATCAATCTTCGCCTGCCCATCGTGTTTCCGCGGCGCGACTATTGGTTCGGCAATATGCTGGACCAGAACCTGATCTATGCGAAAGAACTGGAGAGACTCGGCACCAATTACCTGCACGTGGACAGCGGTTTCGGCTTCAGCAATCCGAAAGGGAATCCGCGCGATTATCTATACGACGGTATCCGGTTGTTCGCCAATTCGATCCGCCATCTGAACACCAAGGCGACGATCACAGCGATCATCGTCAATCCGATACCGACCGCGATCGCGCGCCACACGCTCGGCTACGGATGGAAATTCAAGCCCGCGGCGAATGCCGATTATGCCCGCGCATTCAAACAGAATCCGAGCATTCCGGTGATCTCCAACGGCGGTTTTCAGCGGCAGGACGTGATCGAGAATGCGCTGGCGGCCCGCAAGTGTGACATGATCGCGCGCGCGGCCGTTGCTTGCAAATCCCGACCTTCCCAAAATCTTCGCCTCGGGCCAGAACGAGTCCGACAATCCCCGCACCTTTTGCAATCGATGCTGGAGCCGGTTGGCAGTGCGGGCGCTCGGGTGCTACGAGCGCAGCCGTTTCCCGTCGCAGGACGAGATGGAGCGGCAGACTATCGACTGTCCGGTACCACAGACGATGGCGAGAATGCCGTCAGCGCTTGAGGGCTAGCTGTGAAGAGCGTCTACGATGCGGTCGTGATCGGCTCGGGCTTCGGCGGCGCGATTACCGCGTGCCGGCTCGCGCAGGCGGGACGATCGGTCTGCGTTCTCGAGCGCGGGAAGCGATGGGCCAAGCAGGACTTCCCGCGAACTCTGGCCCAAATGTCGCATGCGTTCTGGAATCATCAGGATTTCGGTATCCTCGACTATCGCGTCTTTCGCAACATTGATGTGATCCAGGCAAGCGGCGTCGGCGGCGGCTCGCTGGTCTATTTCAACGTCCATCGGCGCGCCCACAAGGAAATATTCGAACGTCCGAATTGGCCGCGCGCGATCAAACGTGACACCCTCGATCCGTTCTACGATCGCGCGAAGGAGATGCTCGAGGCGCGACCCCTTTCGGCGCCCGCGGGATTGTCGATTCCGGCTCGCACGCGAGCTCTGATGGACGGCGCGCGGGCGTTGGGACTCGAGCCCGAGCTGGTCGATATCTGCGTCTATACGGGTCCAGACCGTCAGAATCCCTTTAGCGGAATTTCTCAGCAGGCCTGCGTCTATTGCGGAAACTGCATGCTGGGATGCCATCTTCACGCCAAAAATACGCTCGATTTGAACTATCTAGCGGTAGCCGAAAAAAATGGCGCCGAGATCTTGCCGCTGCATGAAGCCCGCGTGATCGAGCAGAATTCCGATCCCGCGAACAGCTACAAGGTCGGCTTTCGGCGCTTCGATCCGGCGTCGGCCGATTCCTTCGAGCCGGGTAGTGTCGTCGGCCGGATGGTAGTCGTCTCGGCCGGCGCCCTCGGATCGACGGAATTGCTGATGCGATCCCGCTTCACGCTGCCACGAATCAGCTCGCGTCTCGGTGAGCGATTCTCCGGCAACGGCGACATGCTGATTCCGGCTACCGTCGACATGCCGATTGAGATCGACGCCGCGAGGGGGCCGAGCATCACGGCCGGCGTCGATTGCTCGACCGCGAATAATCGAATCTATATCGAGGATCTCGGTATCCCGGACCCGTTTTTCTGGTATCTGCAGGCGGCGATGCCGGTGCCCGCCCGATTGCGCGCCCTGTGGAAAGTCCTGAAGGAGTACATATCGCGTGCGATAGGACGCGGAACGAAAGGCCCGCTGGTCGTCGAGTTCCAACGGCTGTTCGACGGGCGTCTTATCCGCTCCTTGCCCTACCTTGGGATGGGTACCGACGGTGCCGATGGAAAGATGCGTCTCATTGATGACAATCTCGACCTTGTGTGGCATCGACGCGGCAGCCGCAAAATGTTCGCGGAAATGGAAGCGGCCATTCGGAGTCTCAGCGAGGCCGCCAAGGGACGTTATCAAGCGAGCCCGCTGTGGAACTGGCCGCTCAGAAAGTTGCTGACTGCTCATCCTTTGGGAGGCGTCGCGATGAGCGACACTCCGGATGTGGGCGTAGTGAGTGAATTCGGCGCCGTCTGGAACTATCCAAATCTATACGTCGCCGATGGATCCACGATTCCTACCGCGCTCGCGATCAATCCGTCGGCAACTATCAGCGCATTAGCTGAACGTACCGCGCAACATCTGCTTTCAGCGTGACGTCGTGAGCCGCTTCGTGAAAGATCGGAGAAGATCGTCGTATCGGGACCGGAATACGAACGCCTGGCAGAGGGCATGATGCAAGCACAATACGACGCTATCGTTATCGGCACGGGTTTCGGCGGCGCTGTGTCGGCCTGCAGGCTGTCGCAGGCAGGTCTGAAAGTCGGCGTGCTCGAACGAGGCCGCCGCTACCCGCTCGGCGGTTTTCCACGCCACTGGAATGATCCGCTCGACGGCTGGCTGTGGTCGACGAAGCAGGGGCTGTTCGACGTCCGGCCGTTCGAACAAATGATGGTTGTGCAGAGCGCCGGATACGGTGGCGGCTCGTTGATCTGCGCCAACGTCCATCTGAGGGCGATACCGTCGGTCTTCGCATCGGGATGGCCCGCGAATTACAGCCGCGAAGTGCTTGACCCGTACTACGACCTCGTCGCCTATATGCTCGATATTGCGCCGATCAACACGAGCCCGCTCGGTGTGCCGCCCAAGGCCACGTTGATGCAACAGGCGGCGACTGCGCTCGGACGTCAATCCGTCGCATACGATCGCGGCGGTGGCAGAGCGCAACGTCGAGGCCGCGATTCGCAATCTCAAGCAAGATCGCAATTGGACTGTTCCCGAGCGCGCGGAGGCAAAACCAGTGGTTGATCCAACTTCCAAAGTTACGGTTCCCGCCGGCGGCACGGCGCCGCCGAAGACCCAGGCGATCGGTCTCGGCTTCACCGAAACGATGAAGGGCTACGGGGTCAAAGGTTTTCAGCCGCCCGACGACTACGGTGGCGGCGAGCACGCCGGCCAGCGGGCAGGCACAATCATGGACTTCACGTTGACGATCACGACGCCAGATCTCGACGCCTTCCTCGCCGATCCCAACGGGACCGCGATCGCCAACGGCGTCGTGCAGGTCGACGGGTTCACCGGTCCTGGCGGCGCGCCGGTCGCCAATGGCGTCTTCAATCTGTTCGTGCCGACCGGGCAGGCCGATCAGCGCAAAATGCTCTATGCGTTGCCGTTCACCGGCACGGACGGCAACCCTTATCTGCTCGACGGTTTCAAGGATGTGAAGGACAACGGGCGGTTCGACGTTTGGGGTGCGACCAGCACTTTATACACGGTAATACGGTCTGGGCATGATCGTAGCGGCGCGATCGTAGAAACCGGAATCCTGCACATTCTGATGCAAGATTTCATGCATCAGTTAACCACGTTCAAGGTGACGGGAACGACCAATCCGGCGCAGAAAGCCGATGCGCTGGCGCGTTTCGGCAAGAGATTTTTCGGCACGTTGTGGGATGTCTTTGTGCTTCCCCACTTCGAGCGTTCGAGGACGTGAGCGGATCCACTCATCAACTGAGCGCAAAAGCATCGCGAAAGTCTTCATAGACGAGGTGCATGATGGCGGAGTCGATTCAGACTTCTGAACAGATAGTCCCATTCACCGCGGGCGACGGAATGCCGCTCAACCTGATTCATGTGCGCGGGACCGCCGAGCCGACGCGCGGACCCGTGATCGTCGTCCACGGAGCGGGCGTCAGGGCGAACCTGTTCCGTCCTCCCGTCGGGCAGACCTTCGTCAATGCGCTGGTCGAACACGGTTACGACGTATGGCTCGAGAACTGGCGCGCCAGCATCGACATGACGCCGAACGAATGGACGCTTG
>JAFAHS010000291.1 GCA_019237115.1 Deltaproteobacteria bacterium | reverse complement strand
GCGCATCGAGTGTCGCCGGATCGACCAACCCTTTCTCGACCAGCAACGACTCCAGCGCCCTGACGCGCAAGGCGAGATCCGAAGGAATTTGTTGGTGGCCGTGATCGTGCTGTTCCGTTCTCATAGTAACCGGGACCTCTATTTTGGCGTCCCCGATGCGTAAGACGAGTCTACGTCTACGGCAACGATGTGGCCAGACTTTTGCACGATCCGAGTTGCACTCGGTACGCGAATCGCACATGACAAATGCCAAGGGGACCGGTCAGACGCTTACAAGTAAGTACGATGGGCAAGGAAGATTACTCGCTTCGACAAAGTGAAATTCCCAGAATATTTGATCTACCCGCCGAATGGCTCACGTAACAGAGGTATCGCTTCACTCTTTGAGAGTTCCTCTACCTCCAGACTGGAAGACAACGAGGGTGCGCCGATGCGAAAATAATACGTCTTTCCGCTCTCAAAAACCTTCGAAATGGGTGTTTCTTGATGTCCCGCTCTCACCAGGAAACTATGATGGCCTGCTCGAACGTGCATGCTGAAATACCGACGACCCCATAGTCGTCCGCGGAGTTCCAAATTAGGCTTTCCTTGATCAGGACTCACAATCTCTCGGATTGTCACAATGGCGTCCGAGAAATCCGGTTGAAGAAAGTAAACCAGGGCGGGTCCAGGCTGTGGCGGTTCCGCGGCAATGGATGTCACATCGGTTCGAACAGTGTCGCTCGCACATCCCGAAAGTATGCTTAGTAGAGTGCCGACCAATACCGCGCGTATGCGGGACATCGATTTGGCTTTAAAGCGCGGCTCGCGTAAGACCTGGCTGAAAAGTGGCTCGACGGCACCAATGCATGGAGGGAAGCATCCCTTCACTGTAGACTTTTCCTTGCCTGCTTTACCATTTGTTCCTTTCTTACTCACTACTGCCTCTCCCAGGCAATACCAAACGAATCTCTTTTCCTCTACTTTGCCTCGATGAGGCCTTGTGTTTGAGGCATGCAACCGCCGCTCGGACCTCTTACCGATCTCAATATGATGGTTAACTTCACCGTGTCGGGAACGCACCCTGGACGAGCGCGCACTGATCGAAAGCTGTGTCTTAATAGTTAGTGATAACTACCAATTTTTAGCAAAAACAATCGTCACGTCTTTGTCACAGAATCAGGCTAGCCCAAGGGAGGACATTTTGCTAGGACGGGTGGATGCCAGCAGAAAAAGTATTTCAAGTCATCACCCTTGAAAAGGATGGTGATCATAAGGTCTACCGTGTCTCAGCGGATAAATTCAGTGAGGGGGAACACTCCTATACCTTCTACGAGAATGACCAACCAGTTGCCTCATTTCCCACAGAAAACCTGATTGGTGTGGTAGAGGAGGCAGCATTAGCAGGGAAAGAGTCATGATTTGCTGATTTCGTCTTGGGGGCCAGAGAAACTGGCGGGGTCGCACGCCAGAGCGCTCAGCATCGAGAGCATTTTACCGCACGTCCCGCGACGGGAACTATGTCGGACAGGTTGGTGATTTGTGATCAGTGCGTTCCCACATAGCATTATCCAGGCGGCGGCTACATAACCCGTTTACTGGCTTGGTATGAAAAAGCTATTTTTAGTTCTAGTCTTCGTTTTGGTGCTACTCTGGGCGCCAAGAGGATTAGAAACGCCGCTCCGATTGATCTGTCGGTTCTGATAGAAAACCTCTATTGCGGCTCCGCGGGAGCCATAAAGCTCGGTGAGTCTTGTTATCTCGGTCTCTGCACGTTCCGTCTCTTCTCTTAGTTGGGTGAGGCGATTCTGTAATTCCATTTCGCTATTTAGCTTGCATTCGAGCTTCCAAAACTCCCGTTCGATGTGATCAATAACATAGTAGGTTGCTACCCAAGGGAGAAAGATTGGGATCAATAAGAGGAGTCCGACACCAATCAGCCTGACCGGATCCGAAAAGATTGGTGGGCCGATCCACATGGCAATGAGGGTCAGAGTGCCGCCTAGCCAAGCAGGCGGAATCATCATCAGCCAAAGATTGAACTTTTTCATTTTGGCTCGCTTGTTATCCTAGATTCCAATTGTAACGACTCACTTTTAGCCGCGGTCTCGATACTGCCTTATGGTTACTCGCTCTACCCGCAGGCACCGTCGGGGAAATGGTGGAAGCGTAAAAGGATTCCATTGGCGGTTCAACTCTAGCATAAATGCATCGCGTTCAGGATCGCGATCTTGTGGATGCCCATTGGCTTGATCCTTACCTTATTCTGGCAAGCACATTCCTTTTTCGGCGGCCTGAGACCACGGAAATTCAGAACCCCAGCCGATCCTGGCGCTTGATATAGAGCTAGTGGATACAGGGACACAGTCCTCGAGGGGGGAAGAAGTCCTGCCCAGCGGCTGAACACAGTGATCGCGTCTTCGAGACACGAGGTCGTGAGCTGGTGAGCCGTTACGAGCATGATACCTTTCTGATCGATGAACGTCCACCTGGTCGACGGCACGTACGAGCTGTTCCGGTATTTCTTCGCAGTGCCGGCCGCAATAGACGCGAACGGCCAGGATGTCGGCGCCGTGCGCGGCGTCCTCGGAACGGTTCTGTCGATTATCGAGCGCGGCGCGACCCACATCGGGGTCGCGACCGATCATGTCGTAGAATCGTTTCGCAACGACCTGTATGCGGGCTACAAAACGAGCGAAGGCGTGCCGCCGACGTTGCTGGCGCAGTTTCCGATCCTCGAGTCCGCGCTTCTCTCCTTGGGCGTGGTCGTCTGGCCGATGGTCGAGTTCGAGGCGGATGACGCCCTCGCCTCGGCGGCCGCCAGGGCCGCGCGCGAACCCACGGTCGACCAAGTCGTGATCTGCACACCCGACAAGGATCTTGGGCAGTGCATTATGGGCACTCGGGTCGTGCAACTGGATCGCCGCCGTGGCGTTGTGCGGGATGAGGCCGGCGTCGTCGAGAAATTCGGCGTCGTGCCGGCGTCGATTCCGGACTACCTCGCGTTGGTCGGCGACAGCGCTGACGGCTATCCAGGCTTGTCTGGGTGGGGGCCGAAAGCCGCGGTGCTCACGTTGTCGCGGTACCCCCATTTGGAGACTATCCCCAAGGACTGGCAGGCGTGGCATCCGTCGATCCGGAAAGCGCGCACACTGGCCGCAACGCTGTTCGGCGCCTGGGACGACGTCCTGCTGTATCGCACACTGGCGACGCTGCGGTTGGATGTCCCGGTCTTCGACACGGTCGACGCACTCCGCTGGACGGGCCCGTACACGGACTTCGAGGACTGCTGCCACCGTCTCCAGTCCCCGGACCTCTTCGTCCGCGCGACTACGCGGGCGATCCATGCCCGCGCGGCGACCGGCGCTGAAAATTAAGGGCTTCAAAACTCGACACTGAATGCGGAAATTATGCGCGCCTAGCCCCGTTTAGGCGATCTCTGCCGCGATTCTTCGCCAAACCGCCGGCTGGACCCCGAGTCAGGCATTCCCATAAGCGCCGCCGCTCGGCCTTGAACAAAATCATGCCATTTGGTGTCGCCGACCAGATGCGGAAGGAGCGTCTCCATGTGCATCAGTCCCATGACGAACACCATGATTACGCACGCCAGTGATTCAGGATCGATGGTCTGGTCAAATTTGCCGGACCGCTGCATGGCCGCGATGCCATCGCGAATTTGCTCGATGTTATGATCCAGAGACCGCCTCAACACTTGGCGCACTTTCGGGTGTTTGACAGATGCATAGTGGATCTCGACCGCGAGTTGGCGAAGCAGTTTGACCTTTTGCGTCGTATAGGTTGCCACGATGCGCGGCAGCAGGGTCGGGTCAGATTCGCCTTCAGCCGTGGGTATAGGGACCGATTGAACCACGCGTTGAACCACCTTGAAGAACAGATCGGACTTGCTTTCGAAGTGCTTGTAGATCGCGCCGGCCGTGATGCCGCTCGCGGCGGCCAACATCGGCATCGTCACCCCGTCGAAGCCATGTTGAGCGAAGAGCCGCTCGGCTGATGTCAGGATCCGCTCGGGGGTCGAAGCAGGGGCTCCGGATTTGTCCGCGCGATTTCGCGACACCGGTGTTGCGAAAGCTCCTGGCGGGGAAGTTCGTCGGTTGGACATTCTCAGAGGTATACATAACCCGGCTTGACAAGTAAATGATCATTTACTAGAAGTAACCCTCGTGGTAAATGGCCATTCACCTGACGTCGCCAGGTCGCGCGTTGAACGAACGGAACCCATCGGCCGAACCTACGTCGTCACCGGCGCGGCGTCCGGCTCTACTAGCTAGTTGTTCTCCGAACGGCGATCCTGGTGAAGTTCTACTAGGCTGGCGGCCTCGAGCGTCAGCTCCGCCATTCGGCCTTTGGCAGCCCCACAACCGTTGCTCGGGCCTTGGTGGTTCCTTCCGCTCTTTCGCTTTAGCGAACTCCGACCCGGGTGAATCCGTCGGCGCTCCAGGCCTCGCTGCCCACGCCGTGATGGAGGAAGAAGACGCCGTCAGGGTCGTACTTCTGCTTGATTGCGCGGAGCCGCGCATAGTTATCGCCCCAGAAGGAGTCCTGCCAGTTCGGTTCGAAGTAGTCCGTCTCCCAGACGTAGGAGGCGGGGCGCGGCACAAGCTTGCGCAGTTCGCCCATCGCCGCGGTGACGCCAGCGGCGTCGTATCCCGCCTTTACCACATCCGGCTCGTGTCTCGGGACGCCGGGATAGGCAGGCGACTCGCCCGCCCCACAGATGGCCAGCGCGAACGCATCGATGACGGCGGGATTCATCGCCGTATCTCTCGCCGCCTCGATCGCCTCGGGCCGCCCGCCGGCGATGACCGCAGTCGGAATGCGTCTGAGAACCGCAGGGTCCCAGAACCTGCGGCCAGGCCTGGCCCCAACATGAGGCGTTGACACCCTGACTGATTATCCCTCAGCTAACATTTTTCGGCCACCGAGATACGCGGCGCGTAGCTCGTCGTTGTTCCATAGAGCCTCCGGGGTGCCCTCCGCTACCAACCGCCCCGTTTCAAGCACATAACCGCGATCGCCGATCGAAAGTGCCATATGAGCATTCTGTTCCACCAATAGTACGGTTGTACCCTGCGCACGGATTCCAGCGATAATCTGAAAAACCTGCTGGACGATTAGCGGCGCAAGGCCGAGCGACGGCTCGTCGAGGAGAAGAAGTTTGGGCTGCGCCATCAGCCCCCGAGCAATCGCCAACATTTGCTGCTGACCCCCGGAGAGCTTCCAGCCCAACACATTCGCGAAGGGTTTCAACTCCGGAAAGACAGCAAACATTCGCTCCGCGTCGGACTCAAGCTCACGACGTGATGCCTGAGCGCGATTCGAACCACCAAGAACAATATTCTCTTTGACAGTGAGC
>JAFAHS010000130.1 GCA_019237115.1 Deltaproteobacteria bacterium | reverse complement strand
GGATCTGGTTGACGTCCAAGCCCATCACGATAGAGAGCCCTGAGAAAGTTAACATCTATGTTCTGGTTCGTTCCGTGCCGGCTCTGAAACTCAGGCGAACGCACGACGCCCTCAGCTACAGCGTCCAGAGTCGAACCCGATTGGACTTGCCTAATGCAATTTGTCAGCCCAACCTTGTCCGCACTGCGACCGAGAGCTGTCCGGTAGAGCGAGCAAACGTACAGATTCGTTACTTTTGCAATCGCCTCGTCCGAGGCGGAGAATGCGACTAATAACTTCGCGCGCGTTGCCCCCTTTGCTCCTTCCGCTAACCAATGCGCTAACTCTTCTGGATCCGGTTGGCGGCCTAACCCGTCGCGATACAAAGCCGTGAGGTATTCGGTATCAACCTTCTGGCTTGACCCATGCCGAGCTTGAAATTCCGCCGAGGCCACCAGTTCTTCGGCTAAACCCTGCGCGGACACACCTGATTGGAGTTGATAGATGCGAGTTGCCAGAAGTTCAGGGTCAACAACGCGACCAAGAGCGCCCTTGTAAAGGGAGTGTATTAAGAGCCAGTGGGCGATATCAGGTGTGGCAGCCAGGCGTCGGAGGCGATGCGAGACGCGGCGCAGTGCCCGCAGCAAACCGGAGCCAAGCGCTTTCACAACCGATTGGCTGAGAGCACGACGGAGTGGCGCGGCTGGGATTCGTTTGCCTAAGGCACGTAAGCCACCTCCGGTTAGCCGATTACCCGCATCGCGGAGCAGTCTCAGCGGCCATTCGCCCAAGCGGCGCACCCCACCTCGAGTAGGCCATGTTGCGGGCAAGTGTCTCAATCTGCGCCAAACGCTCTGACGCATAGTGTGCGTCTCCGGACCTCCCTTAACCTGGGGCCCCGATTCCTGGGCGCCTCTCATTCGCATTCGCTTCCTACTAGGCCGCCCTTCGACTCGAGCCCAGGTTTTCTCACCGTGTTCCGCGATTTCATCAGTGCGCGAATACTGCAAGGCGTTGCTTTTGAAGTCAAGGGCCGCTGCGCCATGCATATAAACAGGAACCTTTCAGCGCATCCGTCTTACGAAAAAATATGACGCGAGACCCGCCCCGGAAATAGCACGCATGTTCACGTGCGAACTCGCGGAAGACTGGAATGTCACGAGCGAAGATTGGCAGTCCGTGCTGTGCGGCTTCGATCAGCGGCAGGCCAAAGCCTTCCCCTCCCGACGCCGCGAGAAGCGCGCGAGTGTCTTCGGTAAACCTCTTCCAGCATCTCGTCGCTGATGCCCTGCAGCAAGAACAGCCGGTTTGTCGCGTTCCGGACGCCGCACTGACCGTTCCACTAAGTCGTCCATCATCCAGCCCTACTCAAGCGCGGCCGGCGGCATTGCAGGAGTAAAAAACTGCGGATGTAGCAACGCCAGCAAATCGTGTACAACGAAGACGATTTGCATTCCAGACCGCCGCCGCTTGAGAAACCACGGCTTCATCGCAGGGATAAGCCCTGCAGCCCATTCCAGGCCCAGGAACAAATCGCTGCGGCCCGTCTCCACCGGATCGTCAGTTAAAACATTTTCCTCCAGACCGAGGCACTTGCTGGTGAACCGGCGAGTATAGAGATAAAGATCGCCTTCGGCTCGAACAGCTTCGACCCGATAGCCCGGAGGTGGATCGGTGATCAGCGCCATCAGAATACCACGCGTAACTCGTTGGATCCCAGTGCGCGCATCTTGGCTCGCTAGAACGGTCACGTCGACGAGGATCTGCGGCCGCCCAAATCGCTCCCGATTTGCGGCCACCGCTGAGGCGACGGTCTCCAGATCCGCGTCTGAGGCCTGTCCTGGAGCTGGAACGGAGGCAATAGCCTGGATCAGGTTCTTTTCCCGGGCGAGCGCGCTTGTGGCATACGCCTCTTCGATAAAGTCCGTGTAGAGCGCAGCAATCTGCTCAAATTGATTTCCTGAACCGGACTCGGCCATTGTCGAAACAGCGCGAAACATGGGATGCCCCGAGGTTCTTACCGAGGATCTCCAAGACCACCAAGATTACGACGGCGTAGTCGCCGTGAATCCCTTCCGGTGAGTTTGGAGCTCCGCGTTCGGCGTTTGCCGCTCGGGGTTTTGCTAAGGCAGTCTGGCGATGCCGCTCCCCTCTCCTCCGGAGGCATCGCGCAAAGGTACGCAGAGGGACTTCCTCGAGGTAGCACCGCCCGGTTGCCTCATAATTCACTACGAACAAAGCATACGCATGAATCTCAATGAATCGA
>JAFAHS010000575.1 GCA_019237115.1 Deltaproteobacteria bacterium | reverse complement strand
AACTAAAAAGCGTGTGAAATCAATACATTCTCAAGGTAAAAACGTCGGCATCGCGCTTGCTCTACGGACTGTTACCATGTTCAGTGACATCGATTGCGAGCGCTACATCGATTGGAGTAGGTCAGGTAGGACCCCAACCGCGCAGAGGCTCAGCCCATGATTGGCCTTTTAATTCTGGTGATCGTCATATTCGCCATCCGGCAGCATCGCCGCAGCAGGGCCCTCAAGTGGCGCGACCACTACTGGAGAAACGACGACTTTCGCCGGCATGTTGACCAAGCAGAACAATTCGCCGCCGAGTTTCCGCATCGGCTGGCCGCGAAGATCCAGCGCCAGGCCGAGCGTTCGGGCTCGGATTTCGAGCGCAAGATGGCCGACAAGTTCGAGCGGCACGCGGCGCAGTTCGAAAAAAGGTTGCATCGCAAATTCGCACGACAGAGCAGGTGGTCGGACAGAGTTTGGTGGCGAGGACCGGATGAGGCGCGGAGCTGGGAGCGGCACGTGGAAGACCTCGCCGCCGACCCCAGCCAACCCGCAGCCGCCGCAGGGCCGCAGAAGACCGACGACGGCGGCCTCGGCGTGCGCGAGGGCCTTCAGGCTTCCGCCGAAGCGTATAAAGCGTACCAGCGAGCGCGCAAGCGAGCGGCGGCGGAGGCCGGCTTCTATGTGCACCTGATGTGGTACGGCGTCGTCATCGGGTTCCTGTTCTTCATCAACCTCATGACGACTTCTTTTCAGTGGTGGGTGTTCCCCGCGATCGGTTGGGGCTTCGGGGTCGGCAGTCACTTTATCGCGGTTTTCGGCTGGCGTTGGATCCACGAACGGGTCTTCGAACCCGCCATCCAGCGCGAAATCGACCGCGAGGTTACCCGGGAGAAGGAAGTGCTGCGCACCGAGAAGCAGGCATCGCTCGATGAGCTCACCGCGACCTTCGCGCATGAAATTCGCAATCCCATCGCGGCGGCCAAGAGCCTGGTGCAGCAGATGGGCGAGGATCCGACTTCGGTGGAAAACGTCGAGTACGCCAAGGTCGCACTCGACGAGCTGGCGCGGGTGGAGCGGAGCGTGTCGCATCTCCTGAAGTATGCCAAGGAAGAGGATTACAATTTCGACAACGTGAATCTGGCCGGCGTCCTTGATGGGGCGCTCACCCAGTTGCGCAGCAAGCTCGAGGCGAATTCGGTCAAGGTCTCGCGCAACTACCTGACCGGGCCCACGGTGCGCGCCGATGCGGACAAGCTGAGGCAGGTGTTTTCCAACATGATCGACAACGCGATCGACGCGATGGGCTCGACCACCGGGGAGCGCCGGCTCGAAGTCGCCATTCATCGGGGACGCGGCGGGGTTGCCACCGTGATCGTGCGTGACAACGGATGCGGAATCCCCGAGGACAAGCAGGCCAAGATTTTCAATCCCTTTTACACCTCAAAGCAGAACGGCACCGGGCTCGGGCTCGGCGTCGCCAAGAAGGTTATCGACGCCCATCGCGGCACCATCGAAGTATCAAGCGAGCTGGGGGTCGGCACGGAGTTCCTGGTGTCGATTCCGCTCGCCGATGCCGTCCGCGAAACCCCTGCCGATGCGACTGAACCGCTGCCCGGCGCACCGGCGACCACGTCGATCTCGATGAACGGAAGTGCAGCGAGCGAAACCCCACTGCCGATAACTGCGCAGGGTGCAAGTCCGCGAGGTCCGCAATGAAGGGCCGGCTACTGGTTGTCGACGACGAGCGCGGAATCGTCATCGCGCTCAAGGGCCTGTTCACCAAGGAAGGCTACGAGGTCGAAACCTCGGAGTCGGGCGAACAAGCCCTGGAAAAGGTCAAGGCCGGTCTGTTTCACGTCATCATTACCGATCTTTCGATGAAGGGAATGAGTGGCCTGGACCTGCTGCGCAAGGTGCACGAATTGGATCCGCAGTGCGCGGTTCTGATGATCACGGCGTACGGCAATCAGCGGATCGCGGTCGAGGCCATGAAGGCGGGAGCCGAGGACTACCTGCCCAAGCCGTTCGACAACGACGAGTTGCGCCTCAAGGTCCGCAAGGTAATGGAGACGCAGCTCCTGCGGCGCGCGCACGACCAGTTACTCGAGCGCGTGCGCCTGGAGACCGGCACCTTCGAGAACATGATCGGCCGCTCGGCGGCGATGGTCCGGGTCTACGAAACCATCGAAAAGGTCGCGCCCACCGATGTTACCGTGCTGGTGCGCGGCGAGTCGGGCACCGGCAAGGAATTAGTCGCGCGCGCGATTCATTTTCGAAGCCCGCGTGCGCGCGCCGCGTTTATCGCGGTAAACTGCGCCGCGTTCTCCCGCGAGTTGGTCGAAAGCGAGCTGTTCGGCCACGAGAAGGGGGCGTTCACCGGCGCCGTCGCCCGGCGCGAGGGCAAGTTCGAAGCGGCCGACGGTGGCACGCTGTTTCTCGATGAAATCGGTGACATGGGCCTGGAGACGCAGGCCAAGCTGCTGCGGGTGCTGCAGGAGAAGCAGTTCGAGCGCATCGGAGGAAACCAGCCGCTGGCGGTCGATGTGCGAATAATCGCCGCGACCAACCAGGACCTCGAAGCGATGGTCAAGCAGGGGCGGTTCCGCGAGGACCTCTACTATCGAATCAAGGTGGTCGAGGTGCGGCTGCCGCCGCTGCGCGAACGACGCGAAGACATCCCGCTGATGGTCCAGCATTTCATCCGCGAGGCCTGCCAGCGGTACCAGAAACCCGAGAAGCAACTGACCGCGGAAGCGATGCGCGCCTGCATCGCGCAGCCGTGGAAGGGCAACGCACGCTCCCTCAAGGCCGCCATCGACCAGGCGGTGATCCTGTCTTCGGGCAACGAGATCACGCCCGCAGATCTGCTTTCGGGGTCGGAGATGGAAGCGGCGAGCACTCCGGCCGGCGCGCCGCCGGCGGAGCTCGACCATGAAGTTGATGAACCGTCGGTGGCGGCGCCGAACGGGATGACCTTTCGCGAGGCGAAGGAGAAATTTGTCGGCGACTGGGAGCGCGCATTTTTTGTCCGCGCGCTCCGCGCCACCGGCGGCAACATTTCGCGCGCGGCAGAACGGACCGGGATGTACCGGCAGAGCTTCCAGCAAAAGATGAAGGAGCTCGGAATCACGGTCGCCGAGCTGGGGCTCAAATCCGACGAAGACTGAACGGAGCGACAATGCGATGAATGACACTTCGGATCTGACCACTGAATCACGCGGCGGCCTGAAAATTCACCCGCCCCTGTTTGCGGCGGTGCTGCTGGCCGGGACGCTGATCCTCCACGCGCTGTTCGAACACGGGGAGGTCGCCCCGCATCAGCTGCTCGGGCTGCTGCTGGTGGCCGGTGGAGTTGGCGTCTGCTTCTTCGCCGCGGCACTGTTCCAGGCACGCGATACCACCAAGAACCCCTACGGCGAACCATCGCGGTTCGTGGTGGAGCGGCCCTACACGTTTACCCGCAATCCGATGTACCTGGGAATAACGCTGGCGCTGCTCGGCTTCGCGATCTTCTTCAGCTCGGCCGTGATGATGCTCGCGCCGATCGGATTTTTCGTGGCGCTCGATCAGCTGGTGATTCCGAACGAGGAAGCGGCGATGGAGCGGCTGTTTGGGTCGCAATACCTCGACTACAAGGCCCGGGTGAGGCGCTGGCTGTGAACCGATTGAGAATTCGCGATGCGGCCGAGGGACGGCACATCGCCGAGGAGAAGTAAGATGCTTATTTCACGCATGATTAACCTGATCGGCGGCAAACTGCGTCGCTGGCTCAAATCGCACGAGGCGCGCGATCCCGAGGCGGTCTATGAAGCTGCGATATCCGATCGCGTGCGCCGCTACCATCAACTCAAGAACGCCGCGGCCGGCGTCATCTATATGCGCAACAAGCTGGAACGCGAACTGCGCTCCAAGTCGGTCGAGCTGAAGGAGGTGGACGAACAGGCGGGGCAGGCGGCGGACATGAACGAGGACCAGTGCGCGCTGATCCTGATCCAGCGCAAGCACGAGCTGGAAGCGGACTGCGCGCGGCTGCGCGAAGAGCTTGGCGACCTGACCCGCGAGGCCGAAGAGGCCAAGAAAAACCTGATCGCGTTCAAGAGCGAGATCGAGAAGCTCAAGATTGAAAAAGTACGGATGATGGCGCGGCTCAAGAACGCGCAGGCGAGGGTCAGGATCCAGGAAGCGTTCGAAGGCCTCTCATACGACGAAGACGTGCGCGCGCTCGAGGAAGTGCGCGAATCGATCCAGCGCACTCTCGCGCAGGCAGGAGTCAATCGCGAGTTGGGCGATTCCGAACTCGGCGCCAAGCTCGACGAAATTCGCCGCCGCAACGCGGAGGCCAAGGCGGCCGCAGAACTCGCGGACTTGAAGCGACGCCGCCGCCCCCCGCTGGCGCCGCTGGATATTTTCACCCAGGCCGCGGAGGCCGCGAACGGCCGTCCGCAGGCTGGTAATGACGAAGCAGCCTGACGACCCTGCCAACGGCGTAGCACGAGGGGGCCACAACCATGCATCGACGGGACGCAATTGATTCATTGCTGACGGCGTGCGGAGTGCTGGCCCTGGGCGTTTTGCTGTCCCTCGCGCTCCCGAGGCTGGTGCACTTCAGACACCGGGTGGGCGACTTTAGACATCGCTGGCTTGGGCACGTCGAGGCTATCGGCGGACCCCTCGACGTCAACGGTCCGCTGCGGGTGCGAGGCAATCTCTACATTGGCGGACCTGCAACCGTGCACGGCCCGGTACAGGCACGTTTTATCAACGTCGGCGGTCCCAGAGACTCGTCATTGCCGAGCGGCGAGCCGGTCGGCCCCAAAGGACAGTTATACGAGAACAACCTGGCGGTGGGTGGACCGTTGACGGTCCAAGGTCCGCTAACCGTCGACGGCCGCCTGGTAGTCGGTGGACCTCTGTACTCTGAGCCGCCCCAATAGTCCGCGCTACTCGTTCTGCGTCAAACCAGGAGCCGGAACCGTGCGGATCGTAAAGCAGGCGGCGATCGTTGTGTTGCTCTGCTGCAGCGTGGCTGCGGCGGCGTGCCTCAGCGTGAACGTCGCGGCGCAGGCGGACGGCGCGCGCATCGGTGGCCCTCTCGAAGTGGCCGGTCCGTTGCGGGTGCAAGGCGACTTGCATGTCGG
>JAFAHS010000550.1 GCA_019237115.1 Deltaproteobacteria bacterium | reverse complement strand
GCCAGGCGAGGGACCGGACGCGCGGGGGAGACGGGAACGAAAACGGGCCGAACACACCGCTTCGAAAGACTCAGGCGCGGGGCAGCGGATCGCGTAGCGGTTGCCGGATTAGGGGATTTGAAGCAAGTGTCACCGGAATCCCGGAATCCCACCGGACGGAATCCCACCGGAATCCCACCGGAATCCCACAATGCGTGGCGTGATCCTATTCAACCCCTGACCAAGTCAGGGCATTTGCAGTCCGTAGTTTTGGCAATTGTGTTCCACGAACTCCTGTCGAATGGGAGGGATTTGTCGCCAAGCGCCTGGATTGGGCATCGCCTTTCGCGCTTCGATCTGGTTGATGAGACCTAAGCACCATGATTTGGGGGCGCTGCGGAATGACTGCGATTCCTCCGTCGGCCGCCGATCGTTGCCCCCATTCGGCCAGAAAAGAGCCAAGAGGCCAAGCAGGACAACCACCCCGACGAGCGTTCCAAACCCTGACCCACCACCGGAGCTGCCGCTGCTATAGTGCCGCCTTTGCTCGGACATTTGGTCATGGAGCAAAGCTGCGCCGCGGCTGTAATGATGGGTGCCGTCTCGCGAAATATGCTCCGGTCCATAGGACATGGCGTTTCTCCATTGTCTCGGATGTTCTCCAAATTCATCGAGCCGAATTTTTGACTCGCTCCTTCGCCTGCCCCGGTCATCACCGGACACGGCATGTACCGGCCGGGGGGTTCTGGCCGTCACCCAACTCACAGAAATACTGGAACCGCAGAATCTGGCAGTGACGGGGCTCACATCTGCGATTACGCGATTACGGATTACGGTGACAGGATTACGGTGCGGATTACTGGAGTGCGCCCCGAAAGTGAGACATTAGGATTTCGGTGACAAGGCTCTGCAAGGAGGAGCCTTGGGATGAGAGAAGTGCGGCCATTATCGACGCCGGAGAAGGAGCGGCTGGTTCTTCGGCTTGAGGCCGGGGCGCGGGTTTCGGCGTTGGCGATTGAGGCCGGGGTGCTGCGCAAGTCGCTGTACGAATGGCGGGCGGCCTACAGGGCCCTGGGCGTGGCCGGGCTCAATCGCAAGCGCGGCCCGAAAGCGGGCGGTCGCGCGGCGGTCGATCCGTCGTCGGCCGACGCCGGCCCTCCCGCCGCGCGACCGCCCGATGACTTGGCGAAAGCGCAAGCGCGCATCGCCGAGCTGGAGCGGCTTGTCGGCCGCCAACAGGCGGACATCGCTTTTTTTCGCAAAGCCTTGCGGTCATGGGACGAGAAGCGCCGCGTGAGCGACGCGCCCATCTGTTCGCCGTCGTCGAAGAGATGACGCGCGACCGATCGCAAGGCGAACCGACGACCCCCGCGGCTCGCATTGCGCGCCTGACGGAGATCGCGAAGCTTTCCCGCGCGAGCTACTATCGCTGGCTGGAGCCGAAGCTTTCCGCCCGGGACGACGCGCATTTGCGCGATTTGATCCAGCGTCTGGCGCTGCAACGCCGGCACGAAGGCTATCGGCGGATAGCCAGGCGGCTGAGAGACGAGGGCCTCCTCGTCAACCTCAAGCGCGTGCGCAGGCTCATGCGCGCCGACAACCTTTTGAGCTTGCGGCGCAAACCGTTCGTTCCGGCGACCACCATGAGCCGCCACAAGTTCAAGATCGTCGCCAACCTGGCGCGCGGGCTCGAACCGACCGGGCTCGATCAGCTCTGGCTCGCCGACATAACTTATGTGCGGCTGGCGGAAGGTTTCGTCTACCTCGCCGTCGTCATCGACGCGTTCTCGCGCAAGGTCGTGGGTCATGCGCTCGACGATCATCTCGAGGCCCGCCTGGCCCTGGCCGCCCTCGACATGGCGATTGCGGCGCGAAACCCTGCGCCGGGGCTCATCCACCATTCCGATCGCGGCGTGCAATACGCGTCGGACGCATATGGCGCTCGCCTCGATGAGCGCGGCTTCCAGCGCTCCATGAGCAGGCCCGGCAACCCTTACGACAACGCCAAGGCCGAAAGCTTCATGAAGACGCTCAAGGCCGAGGAGGTCAACGGCGCATCCTACGCCAATCTTGAAGACGCCCGCCGCCGCATCGGCGCCTTCATCGACGACGTCTACAACGCCGACCGGCTCCACTCGGCCCTCGGCTACAAATCCCCGGTCGACTTCGAGGCAGAGTTGCGAAAGACTGAACCTGCAAACCGAATGCCTATGACCGCCTTGTCCCCGAATTAGCCTGTCTCACGCGCGGGGTGCAGTCCAGCAGGATTACGGCAGGATTACGGGGACGGAGGATTACGGGAGGATTACGGGGACGGGATGCGATTTCCCCACTTCAATCCATCACGCCTGCGAGCGGCTCGCACTTTCGCGTCAGCTGTGGAACTCGGCCGTAGATATTTTACAATGCGTATCCTGTCCCCATAGACCCCCATAGACCCAAAGCAGATATGTATGCCGCCTCCATGAGAGCTGCTCCCGTCGCCTGCAGTCAGCTGCTTTTTGCGTTTACCGGCCAGACGGCGACCTCCCGTCGCCGTGGCGGACGGAACAGATACGCGAGATCCGCGTTGGCGTTCGCGCACGCCTCTGCCGCATCAATCTCGACGAATGGCTCCGCCGCTCGCAGGCAGCCGCCGGACATCGTCTGATGGCGAACTAACAGGAGACTCCTAATGTCCGACTCCTATCCGCTCCCTACTGAACCCGAAGGCGTTATCCCATCTCTCGTTGAGCGATTTAACTCCGGAAAGGTCGAGGTGATGATGGCATTGTATGCCCCGGAAGCCGTGTTCATCGCGAACGACGGGCGAACCATCAGGGATCGCACCGAAATCGCCGCCCAATTCCAGCGCGATATGAGCCTCGGCCTGCCGCTAAAGGCCAATGTGCGCCATGTGTTCGTCGGCGACGATACC
>JAFAHS010000449.1 GCA_019237115.1 Deltaproteobacteria bacterium | reverse complement strand
GGGTTCAGCTGCGGACCTGTCCCAGTAGTCCCGCCACGCCTTGATTTTGCCATCGGCGATCTCAAAGACTCCGACAACCGGCAGATCAAATGGCTCGACGGCGTTGGTCTTGTTCCTGAAGTGCTCGACTCGCTCCGCTATGACGGTGTCCGCGTCGCCGACGATAGAGATGACTTCAAGCCCAATGTCCCAATCCTTTTGCATTGGACTCAGTTTAGCGTGCGCCGCCTGCGGGCCAACCGCTTGCGCACGAGGAAAGGGCACGTCGTAATAGATGCAGTTTTGCGTCAGCAGTTCTGCGAATTCCTTTTCTGATAGCCACGCCCACCGCTCGCACAGCTTGCGGACGGTCTCGATATTCGACGAAGTCTTCATCCGTTTACTCTCCCTTTAATCATCTATATCTGCGGCGCTAAAAACTCCATCATTCGCGGGAAATTTGGCGCCCCCTGCGGGATTCGAACCCACGGCCCGAGGATTAGAAAAATCGGCATAGTGAGTCGAACCACCGTCGACGACCTACACTGCTCTACGAAATAGCCGCTATTGCAAATCTTTTTATTCTTGAGCTTCGCTGACCTACTGGTTAGTTCTTGACATTACCACCTCCAATGCCTACATAGCGCCTACATGGAGGCGCTCGCGACGACCTCGGGATTTTGCAAGTTCAATTTCAAATTCAACTGGTCCGAATCGTCTCTATGTAGGCACCTGTGTAGGCACCTGGTCGAAGCCCCACACGGGACCGAATCTGGAGACTAAAATATCCAACATAACCAAAGTGCTCGTCGAGAACGCGCGGCCCCGGCGCCAGGGACAACTTTTCGTGCGCGACGATCAACTCACGGGGTTTGCTCTTCGCGTCACTTGCAACGGCGTCAAGAGCTTCGTCTGGGAGGGGCGAATTAAAGGCCGGATGCGCCGGATAACGCTAGGCCAATTTCCAGCGCTCAGCGTTCTCGATGCGCGGAAAGCCGCGCTCGAAACCAAGACCGCCATCGTACACGGTGCCGACCCATCAAAAGAGCGCGCGGACCAGCGCGCCGAAGCTACGTTCGGCGAACTAGCAAACACTTATTTGGAAAGGCACGCGAGGCAGCGCAAAGTCAGCTGGCGTGAGGATGAAGCGCTCCTTAACAATCACGTTCCTCTTAGTTGGCGCAGCCGTCGTCTTTCCGAAATCTCACGGCAAGACGTCATCCATCTCCGCGATGCAGTATCGCGGAAAACCGATCCAAGAAAAAAAGGAAATGCGAAGGCCGGAGGAATCCCCTACGCAGCCAATCATCTGATCAGGCTCTTGCGCGCAATGTTCAACCTCGCCCGAGATTGGGGAATGATATCTGCCGACAATCCTGCTACTCGAATCAAATTATTCCCGGAACGCAAGCGCGACCGATTCCTCTCTCCCGATGAACTAGCGCGCGTCAATCAGGCGCTCGCACAGGAACCGAACGAATCCTGGCGCGCTTACTTCGCACTCAGCCTTATGCTGGGTACGCGCAAGAGCGAATTGCTCGCCACCCGATGGACCGACCTGGAGTTCAAACAGAGAACGCTACGAATTCCGCAAACAAAAGCAGGTCGGCCCCATCTCCTGCCGCTTCCAACGCCCGCGATCTCGATTCTCGAATCACTCCCGAGCCGGAACGCCAGCGAATGGGTGTTCCCAAGCACCGAGTCCGCAACGGGTCACATGGTAAGTCCAAAACCAGCGTGGGCCAGAATTCGAAGAGCAGCCGGAGTGCCAGACGTTCAGATTCACGATCTTCGTCGCACCCTCGGGAGCTGGCTGGCCGCAAGCGGCTATAGCCTCCCCTTGATCGGCCGCGCGCTGAACCACAGTAACGTAAGCACGACCGCGATCTACGCACGCTTGGATCTCGATCCCGTGCGTACAGCGCTTGAGAACAACGCGGCAATGATGCTCTCGGCCGGGGCCGACACAAAGATCCAGACCGAGGAAGTCGCGGCATCAGTAGCAAAGGGTGACCCTGATCCAATTGGTTCAACAGCCTTCTTAAGGACAGTACCACCCGAAACGAGCGTTCTTACCCGCGAGGCGCTTTACCAAAGGGTTTGGTCGAATCCAGTCGAATCAGTCGCTCAGCAACTGGGCATCAGCGGAAGGGGACTCAGCAAGATCTGCTTGCGTTTTGAAATTCCAGTTCCACCTCGAGGTTACTGGACCAAACTTGCGGCAGGTAAGCGCCAACCCGCCCGTGCGACACCAAACTTGTCTCCAGAGATTCGTATTCGGACGACCCGGAAAAATTCCGGCACACCCGTGGAGCCTGGTCAGATGGGAGAAACATTAGTCTCTCTGTGATTTATCCGGCGGCGCAATCATCGAAACGTCAATGCCACCTCCCACCTGTGCCGAAAATTAACGTGATCCGGCGAGCAAGGGCTTCGAGCAACAGGGCTCTTGAGCAATCGTTGCGGTTCGCCGGCGCGGATCCGGTCTCGCGCGCGGAAGGACGATTCCCGCCGTCGGCGGGCTCGATGAGGGAAATAACTCAGCGGCATTGTTCGTAACGCAACGAGCTTTTCGACGACCAGTCGCAGAACGTTCGCATTACTTCACTTCGATCTTGATTTTCCCGGTCAACTCCAGATCCGCCAACGCCGGTTGAATCTCGCGGACCACACTTGTCACTTGGTCGGAATCAAGCTCCAATGCAAAATTGACGGGGAGAGTCGGCTGCGCGTTGGAGCGCAGCTTTGGAAATGAC
Source organism: Deltaproteobacteria bacterium (assembly GCA_019237115.1). GTDB lineage: Bacteria > Desulfobacterota > Binatia > Binatales > Binataceae > JAFAHS01. The sequence goes on along the minus strand of JAFAHS010000449.1, from coordinate 15,611 downwards.
TCGTATGGCCGACCTCTTCCAAAGCTCCGGTGGAATGATTCCGGTGAGGACTATGGTCTTTGCACCCGCAGCCGCGGGGACGGGTTCCTCATCTGATGGTCTCGGAGCCGCCTCGGCTTCGGTGATCTTCGTCCCCGACTCACGGTGCTCGCTCAGCGCTTTTGTGAAGCAGGTGCGTGCGAAAAAGTCGGCGGGATTCGTGTAGTCCTGCGGCGCGGTTCCCACAACCACTTGCTCCAGGCGATCGCAAACTCGTCTGGATTGAACGAGCGCCCTTCGCGCACCTCGGGTCGTGGCTGGACGACCTTATACAAGCGTTCAATCGCAATCAGGGTATATCCGTCGGCTTATATACCGTCAGTTTTGGAATACGGTCAAAATCGGCATCTCGGGTCGCCAGCAATCGAATCTCCTGCTCCAGGCATGCCGCTGCGATAAGGGAGTCGTTCGTCAGGAGTCCATGTTGCTGCCTGACTCTTTGCGCGGCTCGATGCCGTGCCTCACCAGAACTGAAGATGACCAAGTTCAAATCGAAGACCCGAGCCGTCAAATCCCAGTATCTACGCAACCTCCGAATCGCGTCGTATTTAGGCTTGAGGGCATAGGCAGCCGGTCTACTGATCAGGCCCTCATCCACGGCCTCTTTCACCATCAAGCGATGACAGGCTTCGCCGACCACCTCCGTGCTGGTCACCCCGGCGACCTCCTCGTTCCGACACCTCTCCACGAGAGCGAGACACTGCTCCGACTCGCCCAACAAGCCGTACACAAAGATGTTTGCGTCGAGGAAAACGACTCTCCCGCGCGGAAGCGCGGGCAACGGATACGGCATCTAGAGGTATTCGAGGTCGGGATCTTCGGCGATCCACTTGAGCGTTTCGGGGTCGAGCCTCTTAAAGGTTGAAGCAATCTCCCTAATCTCTTTCCAGGCTTGCTCGGCGCGCGCGATTCGCTCAGCGCGCCCTTCAACCGGCCAGTGCTCTCGAATGAACGCCGCCTCCTTCGAGCTCATCTCCATTAGGGAATCCTTCGATGCAGCGGATACACTCGCTACCCGACCAACGGGTTTCTTTCCTTGCGGGGAAGAGTGTTTGCTCTGCGCTCGACTCATGCTTAAAGTCTACCACTGTCCCGCAGCTTTCTCCACGGAACTGAAGCGCAGGCCAGTTTCGCCCTGAAATCAAGCCCCGCAAAAGAGCTGCTCTCTTGGCCGAAATTGCGGCACGAAACCGCGATGCCCTTACAGCTCCAAGCTGGACGAAGCGCGCAGGCAAGGCGGCGTACTAGAATCGTCTACGCGATTCCGAGTTCTTTCAACGACCCTTTGTCCGACGCAGCTGTCGCTGACTAGGAAAAATCTTTCGACAGAGGATCGGACTTCGAGCCAGCACGATTAGGTTCAACTCCATATTTGGCAAGCGCGTTGTACAGAGTGTTAGGAGAGATGCCCAAAATCTTGGCGGCCCGACGGTGGTTGCCGCCGGTCGCACGAAGGGTTCGAATTGTAGCTTCGCGCTGAAGTTCGGCGAGGCTCGTCCCGACATTGAACGTCATCGGTTCACTTTCGCGCCTGAAACGGCGGACAGTAGCTGGAAGATTCTCAGCTCTCAGATAACCGCGGCGACGCTCGATCATCGCGCGCTGAACCGCGTTATGCGGCTCACCGAGCCAAAGTCATCACCGGTTCGAGAGTTCCGCGAATGAAGTGCTCAGGTATCGGTCCGAGTACCGGGAGCCCCAGCTGTGCCGGTCGTTCAGGCCGAATAGCGACACCTCATCGGCTCCGGTCTGGTACCGACCCAATGCGACCCGGCGCACTTCGCGCCCGCGACTATCGCGAAAAAATCGATGCACTGTTCGCGAGTTTCCACCCGTTCACGCTGACGGCGTTTCTTGATAGTTCGAGCCGGTCTCCGTAAACCGCGCCGATAATCTTCACGACTGGTTCCGTGCCTTCAAAGCGGTCGCCGGAACCGATGTATCCACGCTCAATTTCCGTAGCTTGCGATCGCGGATGGAAGGCAGCTTTCGACCAACTGACCGTGCGCCTGACTTGCGAACCAGGCGGTAGATTCCCGCCGGACAGGAGCTGTCGGTGAGCATAATGCGAGTCCCGATTTGCAGGCGACAAAGCGAAGGGCGGCGATCAGAATGGTGCTCGCAGCTGCAAAAGAAAGCAGTTTTGAGAGGCTCTGAATTGGCGCGCTGAGCGCCGCAAATTTGCGAGTTTCAGCGAGAGGCGTTCGCACGGTGCGCACTGTGCGCGCACGGTGCGAAACATTCCCCAAATGACGCCGGAATCGGGGTGGGGCACCGTGTGACACAGTGCTCGCTTTATCTTGCCCTACGACCCGCTCCCCACACCTCCCGCCCAAACCCCCGACCAACCCTCTCACCACACCCCGATTCTCAAAACCGCGCTCCATGATTCCTCACTCGGCTCCGTGCCCATTCATCTGAGGGCTTTCTCGATCCGGCTCTCGTGCGACTCGAAAACGCTCTCCTGCGCCAGCTTCTGCCACTGCCGGAAATCGCGGTCGCTCGCCATAAAGTGCTCCAGCATCTCGACCGCGACCTCCCGTGCCACCACCTCTCGCCCCGAGGTCTGACCCACGAAGGCCACGTATCGATCGAGCATCCGCTTGGACGCCGCAGGCAGTGCAAGCCGCAACTGCACAGGCGGAAGTTCCTTTTCCTTGAGTTTGAGTTTCATCGTCCGGTTCCTCGTCAGCCTTTGTATGGACCAACCAGCACCAAATCGCGCGTCACCATCACGTTGAACTCGTAGCCCGCGCGAATCTTCAGAGTTGGCGGCCGATTCATTCCCTGCTGCAGCGATTGTTGTCCGAACTGGCCAAGCTGGCCGCTCGCTCCCCCACCCGCCGCCTCCCCGGCCAGCGTCCAGTGGCTTGGCGGCGCGTAGCCGTATGGCGAATATGTGCCGCTGCCGAAGGCCGTAAGCTGGCCGACCATCTGGCCCGCGCTGATGGTGCTCATCAGCAGGGCGGTGCCAAAGGTTTGCAGATAGTGATGGTCGATCTGGTCAGCGAACCCCGCGTAGCCGCTCTGATCGGCTCCCGGCATACCGGCGAGCTCGATGCTGGAAGCGTTGGGGAAGATGAGGCGCTCCCACGAGATTTGTACCCGCTCCTGCCCATAGGCGCTCGCGCTCTGGTATGAGCCGACCAATTTGCTTCCCGGGGCACCAGCAGACGAAGCAAAGCCTCGCAATGGCGCGCGACAATCGGCTGGAGCAGCGAAGTGAGTAACGCCAATGCCGCGCGCCCGTGCAGGCGATAGATCTCGTCCAACGCGTCGCGCGCGCTTTCCTCATGCCGTGCTTTCAGGCCAGCCGGGATGCCCCGCCGGAGACACCTCGATCGAGCCGATCCTTGCCAACGGCGAACATTTCGGCGAGAGCGATCGCCTCGTTGAGGTCGCGCACGTCGATCGACGTGAAGCCGCCGAGCCGTTCCTTAGTCTCGGCGAAGGGGCCATCGGTGGCCGACATGCGCCCGTCGCGAACACGTATCGTTACGTCTTCGCGTACGCGCTTGAGCGGGCTAGCCACCACCCGCTTCCCTTGTCTCTGCCTGAGCCATCAACAAGGGACTTGGAGACGTAATAGCGGTAACGCCGTCTGCCCTTCGTCGCTCCTTGCACGTAGAGCGGCTGACCATCCGAGTCGAAGAGCTTCCCCGCAAGCGGACTCGCAATAGACCGGTTTGAGCTTCCCCGGCCTCGGGCTGCGTTCTGATGGAGCCGCTCTTGCACTTTTTCCCAGAGTTCTCGCGGACGGATCGCTTCGTGCTGCCCCGAGTAACGCTCCTGCTTGTGACGGATCTCGCCGACGTAAATCGGGTTGGCTAACAGCTCGTACAACGCTCCACGCGAGAACCGGCAGCCGCCGGATTTGAACCCGTTGCGCGAGACGCGAACTTTCGAAACAATCCCTCGCTGGTCTAGTTCCTTGCTCAGTTGCCGGACGCACCCCAGTTCCAGGTAGCGGTCATAGATGTGCCTGACGGTGTTGGCTTCGGCCGGATTGATGACCAGGCGCCGGTCGCAAACCTCATATCCGAGCGGCGGCACGCCTCCCATCCACATGCCCTTGCGCTTGGAGGCTGCGATCTTGTCCCGGATACGCTCGCCCGTGACCTCACGCTCGAACTGCGCGAAGGACAACAGCATATTCAGCGTCAGCCTGCCCATCGAGGTGGTGGTGTTGAACTGCTGGGTGACCGCGACGAATGACACTCCGTGTGCATCGAACACTTCGACCATCTTGGCGAAGTCAGCCAGCGACTGGGTCAGGCGGTCCACCTTGTAGACGACCACCGCATCGACCAGGCCTTCACCGATATCAGCGAGCAGTTGCTTGAGCGCCGGCCGCTCTATCGTACCGCCCGATAATCCGCCATCGTCGTAAGCGGTCTTGATGAGCTTCCAACTCGCTCGCCTAGCTCTTTATGAACGCCTGGCACGCTTCGCGCTGGGCGTGCAGGGAGTTGAAGTTCTGCTCGAGCCCTTCCTCCGAGCTCTTGCGGGTATAGACCGCACAACGCCGGGCCTTGGGTTTTGATGGTTCCACTGCTCTGCTCCCGACGATTTGGCCTTAGCCCGAAGAAGCGCAGCTCTGACCACTTGGCGCCGGTGATTCGGTAGGCGACTTGGGACAATGAGTTGTACTGCCTGCCCTGGAACACGATGCCGTCCTCGCGGACGAGCACCTGATGCTGGGTGCCATGCCACTCGCGCAGCAGCACGGTTCCCGGTTTGAGAGTTGGTTCAGGTACCACTTGAAGCGACCGGCGCGCTGAGGCATCGGCTTCGACCTTGGCTAGCAATCGGCGCGTGGAGGGCTTAAGCCCGCCGAGCGCTTTTTCTTGGATTCGATAGGCAAGGGCTCGCATCAGCAAATCGCGGCTGATGCGCCGCGGCGGCTCGGTGCTGTAGAGCACTCGCCAGCGTTCCTTGAGATCGGCGGCAGTGGCTCGTCGCAGGGCCGCGATTTCATGCGCAAGTGCCGAACTACTCGAACATACTTTGTGTCTCATGTGGTGCCCGCCTCCAGCGCAGCCAGTCGCACACATTGCTCTGGTTCGCTTCCGAAGCCAGTAAGTTATCCGCGCTCCGTTCGCCTTCCCATCGCCTTTCGCTCGCTCAGGCAGGTCACAGGAAAGTGAACGCTGACCGTTCGCTTCGTGCGCGCAACAGAGCAAGCATCCGCGGTCAGCCGTTACGGCTGAAGGAGAATCAAGGACAATGGAACGTGCGGAATTGGCAAGTGGAAAGAAGACTGAGCGGGCCAAAATTAAGCATCGGCGATTGCCCGGGAACAAGGCGGAGCGCAAGCGGAAAGCAGAGAAGCTCGTGTGCCGCTCCTGCGGCTCTGACGACCTCGCCCCGAGCTTCATCAAACGACGCGATCGCCGCTGTCGGAAGTGTTTCAGCAAGCGCTATCGATCCGCCGAACCTGCGAAGAAGCAGAGAAGCAAGGAGGAGTACTAGAGGAGGTGCAGTTGAGGGATCGGGCGCTCCCAGGCTCGGTGCCTTTTTTCTTTCGCATCGTCCCCTCAGTTTTTGGGCGTGCCCCGGAAGTCGGCTGAGAGTTCCAATTGACTGCGCTCCGCCACAGAGTCCTTCTCTGTGTTCGGTTCTGCCTAAAACCATCGAAATCCCCGCCAGTAGGCGAGTTTGGCTAAGGCAGTGACGGCGGAGAACGGTGCAGGGGCGTGGTTGTGCCTGTTTGCCGCGTCCTATCTCTGCAGCCGTCAGCTTCGGGGCCACGAGGAAAATGAGCGGATTTTGGTGTCCGAGACCCACTGACCTTTCATCTTTTGAGAAAGACGTTCTCGCCGGGTTCGTAGCAACAAGAGGACACTGATCGGGATAGCGTATTCGTTCTGCTAGACTGCTTCAGTTGTGAAGCCGCCATCTAGCGTCACGCTTGACACCCACGCGCTCGTGCAATTGGTAGAAAGGACCAAGGCCGTCAACGCTCTGCTCGCGCAGGGTGGGGAAGTCTTGAAACTGAAGTGCCCGTGCGGCGCATCGATATTGCCGCCAACACCGGCTATATCGAGCCTCAAGGACCGCCAGCGCGGTCTACTGAAATCAAAGATTGAGCGCCACCTGCGCGACCATCACGGGCTACCGAGGCACAGCATTCGTGCCGTATTGACGGAAGCCTTTGCTTCGTAGCAGGGGGAGCCGAGACGTGTCCGCGTTCCTGACCAGGCTCTGGCTCGTCTTGCGATCTCGCCTGCGCTCACGGGCCCGACTCGAGGCTGAGAATCTGGTGTCCCTGCCGAAAAGCTAACCCTGACGTATGATGATGAGACCGTAGAGCAGCTTGAACGTGTGTGTGGCGAATTACTGATTTCTGGGGAAAATCAACAATTCGCCACACACGCTACAATCTTCTCCGACTTGATGAGAATGGCGCGAGGAGCCGATAATTTGGGCGTGGCAACGACCCGGTTGGAGCGCCGCGAGCTGACTTTGCGTTTTCGTCGCCTTCTCACGTTTGTGGAGAGCGGGACTCATACCTACGCTGTTCTGCTGGGCGTAGGCGGAAGCGTGATTTTAGCAGTGCCGGCGTGGGTCCGTCCGCACTTGTCTCCAGAGCATCAGAAGCTCCTCGACCGGTACGATTTGGTATCGGTGAGCACTTACTCGCTTCTCTCCATCCTCGTTCTTGTGGCTGGGCTCGCCTTCGCTTCATTTCTGGCTTGGGAAGAGCAAGCCTTGGAGTCCGACAGGCTCGAAAAGGATGTCTCGAGGCTGGATGCGCTACGCAAAAAACCGGACATCTTCGCCCGCGTGCTTCAGTATTTGAGCCGAAAGGCCGATGATCCTTTCGATCCGGCAATTCTTGTGGAACTAAACAACCTAGGCGGAGAGGGTCGCGTTGACGGTTGGTGGCTCGGCATCGACCCGCCAGACGCAGCTGGGTATCTTCGGATTCACACAGTTGCCGTTGCGACTCGGCGGCTGCTGAGGGCACTGCTCAAGGAGCGATAGGACGCATCAAAGAATCACGCTTCGAGGAATTACAAGCAGCGATGCAAGATGAGACACCAACTGGGCGGGCTCGCAAGTCGCAGGGGCATGAGACCCGGCTTTCCGATTACTTGGTCACAGTTCCCCATTCGCCATCAGTAGAGTCCGCCGAGAGCCATATTGATGTCTCCTAGAATCCGTTCATCTTCTTTTGCCAGCAGATTTCGTGATACGCCTCGCCAGCAATGGAAACGTAGCTGACGCCCGGAGGGATGGGTCCGTCGGCATATCCCGCAGTGCCTGGTTAGCTGACATTCGAGGCGGCGGAGACGATTTTGCGCCTCGGTCTTTGCCTGCTCCGATTCCTTTAGCCACTGGCGCACTTCCTCGGGCCTGGAGTTGATCCTTTCTGCAATGTACTCAACTGGCCTTCCTTCGCCTGCCATTATCTTGGCGATTTCCCGTCAGTGTTCGAATATTGCTGAATTCGGCGGCCGGCTGTTGATACATGCCAAAGTCTGCGCGGTCGAGTCCGCCTGATCGTCGTGTTTGGAGCCGGGGAACGTGGTGACTTCATGAAGGTAGTCTTCCAGTCAGGGAGCCTGTTGCGGAACGAACACAAAGCCTCCCGCGATCGTCGCGGTCTGCGCATTGAATCGCATCACCTTGTCACCCGTGGGCGTGACGGGGCGAATGACCCTGAGTCCGTCTCGAGTAAGCTCCTGGATGAGCTGCGTTCCCGAAGCCTTGTCCTCGACTAGAACAACTGTTGCCCCATGTCGCTGCGCCTGGTCGCGGACCGCCTGCTTCAGTTCCGGGTAACCCATTTTCAGCCGGAGCACGTCGAGCAAATAGATGAGCTTCCCCTTCAGGCCCCCGGTGGTGCAGACGGAGAAGTCGCTCAGTTCGGTCTGCTTGTTGGCGGTGTCCCAACTCTGGATGATTTGCTTGAAACTGGCTGGTGCTCACCATCCATGTAGCTCTTGAACCATACTCGTTTGACGAGGCCGCCATCCAGCGGCGTCGGTGCCTGCTGGTACTGGCTCGAAAAATTATACTCGCCGATGTTTAGGCGGATCTTCAGCAGTATCTCTAGCGGCTCCCGGTCAGGATGAAGCCCTCGCCGAGGTTGCGCGTGAACTTGCGACTGCCGAATGCGGTCTTGACGATGAATGTTTCGTCCTGTTCCGCGATCGCAGGAAATGACAGCACCTCCCAGCCCTCGCGTTCAAGTAGGTGCCCGACCAGGTCATCTTCATGGAGGCGCTGCATGATGATCATGATCCGGCCCGTCCGCTTGTCGTTGAGTCGAGTGAAAAGTGTGTTGTCGTACCAGTCATTCGCTGCCTTACGGATGGAGTCCGAGAGGGCGTCGGTAGGCTTCACTGGGTCATCGATGATGATGTAGTCGGCGCCGCGGCCCGTGAGTACGCCGCCGACCGAGGTAGAGAGCCGGTGGCCCTGCGCGGTGGTAACGAATTCCTGAACAGATTGCTTCTGTGGGGAGAGCCTGGTCCGGAAGAAGCGCATGTACCAAGGGCACATCATGATGGCGCGGCAATCGCGCACCAGCTTCTCGGCGAACTCTTTGGGCGTATGAGACGCAGACGATTTGCGCCGAGGGCTCATGCCCGAGAATCCAGGCTGGCAGCGCTATCGAGGCGCTATGCGACTTCAGCTGGCGCGAAGGCAGATTGATGATGAGCCGGCGTGCCTCACCCTTACGCCAAGCGTCGAGTTTGGCTGCCACCGCTTGTAGGTGCTCCCTGCGAACTGCTCGAATTGCGATGCAATCATCCAACCGGGATCAAAGTTTTGCGATAAATGCGGCGTACCGAAGACTCAGATAACCCGAACAAACAAACCGGTTCGCCGTGACTGGTTACAGGAGCGGAGTGGATTCGAACCCTCGGTCCCAGTTGAGAAAAGCGCGCCCCGAATACTGCCCAGAGTATGCGCCTGCTGGAAGCTCGAGTTTACGTCCCCCGGCCAACGAGTCCTTCTCTGTCGAGTCTTCTGAAGATGCTCGAAATACATGCGCTGCGCAAATTGCGGGACCGAAAATCGCATGGCGCAAAGTTCTGCAAGGATTGCGCTGTCGTCCGCCACGGCGGACGACCCGAAGCCAAGCGAGCAACCAAACGGTACTTGAAATCTCGGCCCCAGCGGCTGATTGATGCCGCACGGGCGGCTGGTCAAAATCTTGCGGATGTCTTGCTGCCGGCCGTGCTGAGATTAGTTAGCCGGCGACGTCTTAGGTCATGGCTGGCCAGGGAACCACGTCGAGCCCGAGTTCGAGGTCTCTGAGTGAACCAATGTGCGAGATCAGGCGCGCTCCGGTGGCGGACTGGAACGCGCCCGCCTGGTGTCCTCGGCTAGTCTCTCAGCGGCCCGGGTCAATTGGCTTACGCATGCGAAGACCTGGTAGTAGTTGACGATCGCATCGTCGACCGGGAGCATCCGGCGATAGCTGCGCAAGTAGCGGCGGCCCCCGCCTTTCATCGCGGCCCGGAAGAACGGCTGCAGGACGCCATGCACCTCGATTGGCACCGTGGCGATCTCGCTCAGCGTGAAGCCGAGATCTAGCGCCGGGTCACCGATCGTGACGTTGCCCCAGTCGATCACGCCGGTCAGGCGTGCGTCCTCGACCAAGAGATATTGAACGGCTGAAAGTCTCAGTGACAAATCACGCGCTGTTGTTCGTTGGGCCGGTTCCGTTCCAGCCATCGAACCGCGGGCTGAAGGCCCCCAAGAGCGGGTTGTTCGCTCGTGAGGCGTATCCAATTGAGCTTGCCGTCGAAAGTGATCGTATCCACGGGCACGCCTGCGCTTTCGACGGCGCGGACGAGCGGGTCGATGAGTAACTGGTGGAGTTTAAACTGCGCGTGGGACATTGTCGCGGAGAACTCACCTAGCGTAGCCGGAATGCGCATCAGCAACCGCAGCAGCTCCCGAGTGCTTCGACCGCGTCCGAGGCCTTCAAAATAGTGGGCTAGGGTGCGACCGGGCATCCGCTCCATAATGAGGAAGACTCGCCCGAGGACTCCCGCGTCAGTCTCGGTGATGAAAACGCGCGGCGCCGGATAGCCCTCCTGCGCGATCGCGTTTTGAGTTGCCGCTTCTTTGCGTGCTCGATTGGGATCGTCCGCTTCCGTGAACAAGCGCAAAATGAGGCGCCGCTGGAGCGGTTCCGGCGCCTTGGACAGTGCGAAGCTGTAAACCGAGGTCTCGAATCCGCCCACGATTTTGGTGGGAATCTCAGTGTAGGTGAGAGCGGGCCGCTGGAGCGCGACGCGCAAGTACTCAAGCAGGCGCGCCGCAACGGCTTGATCTGTCGTATTTGCTACATCCGGCATGGCCATTCCATTTATGAGCGCACTCGTGGCGTCTCAGACGAAACAGAAAACGGTGTCGTAGCGAAGACGAAGGCGATTGCACCCGATTATCGCTAGTTTTGGGTACCTCGTATGCCGACCTCGTCGGATCGTTCGAACTAGCCCTTAAGTGGATAGGATGGCAACGCGAAAACGGCGGGTTGTTCTACAAATGTCCAGCTCTGACAAGGTCAAAGGCTGCGGTGCCGTTCTCGAAAACTAGCAATGATGAGGCGGCTGCGTGCAGCGCCCCGAGGAGTAACGAGAAAGGAGGCCAGTAGTAGTGATCGCCTGAGAGATCCGTCGCCGGCTCTGCCGCGACCCCGAAACTCATCGCACGGTCAGGCGGTCGCGCATCCCGGCGCAGCGTCCCCAGGGTGGTTCGTGCTGCGCGCTCATCGGCTCCGCCCCAGGCCGCCTTCGAATGCACCTCTCGAGGCGCCTCGCAAAGGGTACCGGGAGTTCATGCCTGTTCGCGGGCGCGAGGGGAATTCGAACTCTCGGTGCCACATCATTAGTGATGGACCGAATAGTCCGCGGAAATGGCCGAGATATTCGGCGCGCATAAAATGCATCAATGCTGCAGAGATTCGTTTCGGAATTTTCGACTTGTCCACTGTCCAACGCCGGCTAGCGGCACCTTCCTCATGGATTGCTGATGTTTCTACGGGTAGCCGTCGAGTACCAAAGGACAGCCAACGCATCTTGCGGGTCTCAGTCGGGCCTTGGCTAGTTAGCTCGCGAGTCTCCCCTCGACTCTCCGATTTTGATTGCGATGGCATTTTCAGCAGGGGCAGGCCGAAGCAAACTTGAATCTCGCGAGTATTGGCGGGCCAATATGAAGAAGGGCGACGATTGCGATGAACGCGACGATGGTGAGCCATCTCATGTCATTTGCAAGGATAGCGGAGTTTCAAGGCGCCATGCTTTCTTAGTTGCGTCGGAGGATGGATCAGGTCTGTTCTTCTTCCTCTCGCGCTCAATCGCCGCGTCGATGCCGACCACGGTATAGCCTAGCTGGTTGAGGAACTTGTAGAGCCGGAGGACTCTCTCACGGGGCGTTTTGGCCTCCCATGCTCGCATCGCATCCTCGGTGTCAATGAGGTCAGGCAACCACTTCCGACGCCTTTCCATAAGCTCGTTGAGGAGCGACGCCATCACGTCGACGCGAGCCGCAATCCTGTTGGATCGCGGGTCATAGGGGCCATTGGCCCAGCCCATTTTCACGCCGATCTCCCAAACGTCCTTACCTGTTAGTCGCATCGTTGTTTCCTCCGTAAGTAAGCCAAAATAGGGAGCAGCCCTTGGTGAAGCCGATTTTGTTGGGTGACTCGAGAGCCTGTGGGTCCTCTAGTAGCATTTTCCAAGAACCCTCGACCACGAATCGATTCGCACGGGCTGCGCGATCGCGCCGTTCGCTTTCTGGCCGTCCACGGCGGATGATGAGGAAATGGGAGAATCGTGTGAGCGCTGCGGCAGGCACGGTGAACCGTGCTCGATTCGCGATCCCACCATATCCGGCAAGTGGAAAACTCTAAATCTCTGCGATCAATGTCACAGGGCGATTCGAAAAATGGATGCGCGTGCCGGCGAATGGTTCCGCAGATACTGTGCCCCACGAAATCCAGCAACTTCCATTTTCAAACCACCAGTCACTTGAGAGGCCAAAACGTGCCCGCCCGCGAAGACCCGGTGAGCTGCCTTACACGGTCAAAGAATTCGTGAAGCCCCACTATGCCACCGGGAGCTTGCTCCGTCGCATCCGAGCGGCAGTTGACACATATTTCATATATCGTCGGACGCTTCGAGCGTCGCGGAGCACTTCTCTGCGATTCGCGCTGAAGCGCCTAGCGCTAAGCGCACCCACTGTTCACTTGGGACGATCGCACTGAATTCAGCTTGCTGGCCGGAGTACGGAGGCCCTGACGATGACCACGGCGACAGGGCCCACGAAATGTTGCAGCCGAGCAAGCAGGTCACGTTTCCACGTCGGCCGCCCCTTGAATTGAAAGGGACGAGGCCCCGGACCAGCAATGAGAGGGAACGCCACGAAACAAGTCATGTCTCACGATCAGGACACGACAGCAGCCCTTCGATTAGGTAATGCGGGCGAGCAATAGCCTGGACGGAAGATGAGGAGGTAGAAAGCGAAGCAGCAGACGATCCAAAAGAAACGCAGGCATCCTTCTCAAGCCTCGGTAGCACCATCCTCCGCGAACCCAACTGCCGCTAAACGAGGCGGTACGGGATGCTTGCGTAGCCACAAGCGCCCTCGATCACTGATCTCCCAGAGGCCACGTATTCTAGATTCCTTCATAAGCCGAGCGTTGATGAGGCCTTCACGCGCATCTCGAGTTTCACTTTTCCATACCAACCCTCTGCCATCCCGTGTGCAGCGTTTCTCTCTTTCGGTAAACTGATATCGCATGCTGTTCCAGACAAAATCGTAGACTTCAGACACGTAGGCAGTCCCGTTGGCTCGTGACGACAATCTCTTGAGTATCCACCACTGATAGGCGGATAGCCCTCCGCGTTCCGGATCCTTTTTCATCGGAGGCACGATACTAGGGGTTTGTGGATCCTGTCAAAAACGCATCCTTCCACTCTGAAAGACGACGTACTTACGAACGCGTGGCGACAGCCGGAGTTCTTGACGATGACCACTGAATTGAACCCGATTTGAAGCACCAATCGCCACCAATCCCGGCGGCCCGACGGTCGCCCTTGAGCAACTTAACTTAAACTCTCGTCCGATGAACCTTCGGAGTGCTGATTGTAAATCCGGCGTGACGAGAGTCCTGTTTGCTACTAAAAGATGCGGTTTTCGCTTGTCTACCACGCCTCGTTCTTGGTGCGACCTCGCGTGAAGTCACGGATGCGGTTTTTTCGGGTAGTTGACCACCCGCGCCGGAATTTAAATTTCGCAGGATGGACGGTGGCTACGCGGTGACGGTAGCGGGTCCCAATGGTACGGGAGAGTCCGGCAGCTGCCTGACTGGCGAGGTATAGCTCTGCCCCGCGCTTTTGCCAGGAGCACGGACAGGTAGACCGCAGCGATCTCAACCTAGGTTACACGAGGTCGGTGCTCGGCGAGAGCCGAGCGCCCTTTTTGAGATCCCTACTGCATGGGCTCGCGGAGCCGCTTCCGGTCTTCGTCATCTTGGATATTCGTAAGAGGTGGGCATTGCTCGGAGAGCCATCGCCTGCTTACCAGCGTCTCGAGAGCCCGTCCCCCTCCGTCGACCGCCCACGCTTCCTGGTTAGCCATCGAGAACCGGCAGAATACGCGGCCGCAGCGGCGGCACGAGTAGGCGAGCCGCGACCCTCGGGTAGCAGACCAGTCGAGCATCTTGACCTTGAAATCGTGGGAATCCCAGGGAGTCTTGTCATTAATTTGCATTCGGATTTGACCCTGCCAGCCGATTGAATAGTCGATGGTTATCTCGTCATCGCCTTTTTTGGTGCGTGCCATTTTTCAGGGCTGGCTCGGGCTCAATTAAGATTCGTTGTCCGTTCAATTCACTGTTATTCAACAGGCTGATTGCTATAGCGATATCAGAGACTCTCTCCATCTCTACGAAACCAAAACCTCGGCAAAGACCGGAAGCTTTGTCGCTAACTGCAAGCGCACTGATCACTCCGCCCGCTCGCGAGAAGTGCTCGTGGAGCGCGCGGCTCGTTACGGAGCTGGCAAGATTGCCAACGTAAACCCGGGGCATTTAGACCTCCTGCGTTCCCCAGCAATTCGAACTGTCCCAGCGGTCGGCCAAAGGTGGCCCCGGAAGGACTCATCCAAAGGATAGGATTGATTCTATTCGGCGCAGCTACACTCGGATAGGCCCCGAACCCCCATGTTCTTATGTCGTCACAACGTGTAGTCTTGGAATATTCACCCGCGGATCGTTCCTTTCATCCAGCCCGGGAATTAGCTCGGGTTCTCTGTTCGGAGCAACCTCGGCCAACCTTTTCGGAGGGCAACTAATGCCCAGCAAATTGTACGTAGGCAACCTGGCCTACTCGGTCTCAAGTGACGACTTACGTGAACTATTTTCGCAGTCGGGTCAGGTGCAAAGTGCCACCGTTATCTCGGATAAGTTCTCGGGCCAATCGAAGGGCTTCGGCTTTGTCGAGATGGGAAGTCCGGACGAGGCCGCCAAGGCGATCCAGCAGTTCAACGAAACCGAACTCAAGGGGCGCAACATCAAGGTGAATGAAGCCAAGCCTCGCGAAGGCGGCTTCGGCGGCGGCGGCAACCGTGGTGGCGGCAACCGCGGGCGCGATCGCTGGTAGGAAATAGAACCGGGTGCGGGCGCCCCTTTGGTTCCCGACAGGTTGAGCAGCCTGGAGGATACCCGCACAGCCTGCTTCCTTTCCCTTATTGTACTCGCAAAGAGGAAACTTTTTGAAGTACCGACATTGGTTGAGCGCGAGTCGTCTCATCACTTAGCCAAGGAGCACCGATGGAAAAACGCCGTAGAGAGCAAATCCGCAGACAGAAGCAGCAGGACAAGGAGCGTCGCAGACTCCAGCGCGTCGCGCAGAAGCAGACAAATCGGCAGGACGGTAAAGATTCCGACCCTGCCGGAGTAGTTCCCGAGCCGCAGTCCGGCGGGACCCTCTGAAGACCGGTATGCGCAACCACCCTTGTGTGATTTGTTTCACAGGATCCTGCATTACCCACCAAAGATGGATGAGTCGGGTCGAAAGGTCTTAACTCGTCGATTGAACCTGGCCTGCTGGATGCCAACGAGTCAGAATGCCCTTCTGCCAGATTGCTCTTCGCGTGGAGCTGGCACGAGAAATCAATCCAGATCGGTGATTCCCGCGCACCCGTGAGCCCCACCAGGCATCCCGCACGGTAAATTACTGGACGATGGCACCCTGCAACATCGACTACGGCGCGGCCGAATTTCACCTCTCAAGGCAATTCTGCTTAAGGTGATCAACTTTGCTGTTCCCGTGGAAAACCGCTGAAGTCTCGGCTCCATTCGACAACGGTGGCTTTCCAAATCGAGAGCTTAACCTGAATCCGGCGCGATTTTATGACTAAATCGTTCATTTAGACTTTGTGGCAGGCCTTTCGTGTAAACACAGCATCTTCCGTTGAAAGCTACCTTTTAGGTAGCTTTTGACGGAATGCCTAGAGGACCCCGCAAGCTCCGGATTGCCTTCGGCTCGAGCACCCTGACGCACTACGGAGGAGTCTATCTCCTTCATCGGTTCTTGACTCGC
>JAFAHS010000331.1 GCA_019237115.1 Deltaproteobacteria bacterium | reverse complement strand
CACAACGGGTGTGACCGCTTTGCCGCCGAACATGTAACGAAACTTCGCTGCCTGATTGAATATCTGGTCGAAGCAGACGCCCATAAAATCGACAAACATGAGTTCTGCAACCGGCCGCAGACCGCAGGCAGCGGCGCCGATCGCCGCCCCAATGAAAGCCGATTCCGAGATCGGCGTGTCCATGATGCGATCGCCATATTTTGCGTAGAGGCCCTTGGTAACACCAAGCACACCACCCCAGGCATCCATCTCGCCCTCACCCCCCATTCCGCCGACGTTGTCTTCACCCATTGCGATGACCGTTTCGTCACGCCCCATCTCTTGGGCTATCGCCTCGTTAATTGCCTGCTTAAAGCTAATTTTGCGTGTCATAAGTAAATGATTGGTTAGTGGTTCATTTTGGGAGCAGCTACTCAGGCGTAGGCAACATAAACATCGGTTAACAGGTCGGACGCTTCCGGTTTGGGTGCGCCCTTGGCGAATTCGACGGCATCGTCGACTTCCCGTTTCACTTCTTCATCGATCTGATCGAGCTCTTTGTCGGTGAGTTCGCCCTGGCTTGTGACCTTCTTACGAAATAGTAGAAGGCAGTCCTTAGTCTCCCGTAAATTCTTGACTTCGTTCGGTCCACGGTAGGTCTGTTGATCCCCCTCAAAATGGCCGAAATACCGGTTTACTTTAACCTCGATCAATGAAGGTCCGGCGCCGGCCCGCGCCCGTTTTACTGCCTCATTGGCCGCCTCATAAACGGCAAAAAAGTCGTGCCCGTCGACAATCGCGCTGGGCATCCCGAAGGCTGCTCCTCTATCTGCGATGTTTCCGGTCGCTACGGACCAACGGGACGATGTTGACTCAGCGTATCCGTTGTTCTCCGCTACAAATATCGCCGGCAACTGCCAAACCGCGGCGAGGTTTAGCGACTCTAGAATGGTTCCCTGATTTGAACCGCCATCTCCAAAGAAGCAGACCGCAACGTTGTCGGTCTTCTTTATTTTTGCCGCCAGAGCCGCACCGCAGATCAGGGGCCCACCACCGCCAACAATACCGTTCGCGCCCATCATCCCGAGGCCGAGATCTGCCACATGCATTGAGCCTCCCTTTCCGCCGCAAATGCCAGGCTTCTTGCCGTAGATTTCCGCCATCATTGAGCGCAGGTTCATTCCCTTCGCGATACAGTGGCCATGCCCACGATGGGTGCTGGCCACATAATCGTCCTTTCGAAGGTGCATGATGACGCCGGCTGCCGATGCTTCTTCGCCTGCGTAAAGGTGAACGAATCCAGGGATTTCGCCGGTCGCGAACTCCAAGTGCACCCGTTCTTCGAAATCGCGAATCCGTCGCATCGTGGAGTACGCTTGGATTAACTGTTTTTTGTCGAGCTGTGCTATCATGAGATTAACGTCTGCTGGGGGTCAGGGATGCGTTTGCTGGAAGCCAGCAGCCCCTGATTCGCTGCCAGTTCCAGAGTTTTATGGACGTCGACCGTGAGCGGCCCCTCTCGGTCGAGCCATACGAAAGGCTGTTCTCTGTGCGTGAATTCAATTTCCCGTTCACCGTCGAGCGCGATTGTCCCGCCCTTAACCCTGATCGCGAACTTCACGCCGGGCGGCAGAGCTTCTACGGAATGAATTGGTAAGCGTTTGATTAGGCCGGGCGCGATCGGAGCAGATAGCCAGTACATTGGGTCGCTTCGGTCAAATCGAATCACGGTCCCGTCCCTATCGTCCCGACTGGTCGGACGCAGCAAACCGGGGATCGAAGACAAACCGATTGAGTCGCACCTGGAAAATGTGACGAAAACTTCGGCCAAATCTTCCGGATCCCACAAAGCCCTCGAGCCAATGTACCTCGTGAGACAGATCGCAACATCGACGAGAGCGATCTCCTCGCGGTCCCCAAGTCGAACATTTAGACGTTTGTTCCGGCGGTAGATTTTTGAGGTATCGAGTTTTCCAGAAGCGCATAGACCGGCGGCGATGCCGGCCGTCGTCGCTTCGCGAAAATCCGGAAATGCATTGTTAGTCCCGGTGGAGAGTGTAACCAGCGGCAAACGGCCGCATTCGGACGCAACCACGCGATGAGTGCCGTCTCCGCCGAGGACAACGATCAGCCGAATGCCCTCACTCAGCATGGCTCGAACGGCGCGCCGAGTGTCGTTGGCTGAGCGTTCGACGGTTTGGTCGATAATGAAAACTTCCGGCCAGGGCTCGAAAGAGGCGGTATTATGTGCTCGAAGCGCTCGCATCACTCCGGCCGCGATACCCCGGTGGTCCGGCATCATCAGTACGCCTTGGACACCAAAGATGCCCAGGGCGGAAAGGACCCTGGTCACCATGCTCACCTTCTCGGATGTTGGGAACACCGACGCACCGAAAAGGCGGCGTATATCATGACCCGCTTCAGGATTGGTCACGATGCCGATAAGAATCTCTGGGCGGGACTTCACAGGAGCAGGGGCATTCAGGGGGGCAGAGGGACGTCCATGCGAAGTGGCACATTCCGTGCCAGACTGAATTCACATGACCAGGTGAGCATCCAATTCGCAGTATCAGTCGATAGCAGGCCACAGGAAACCGGCCTTAAAACTGTATTTAGCCTATATTTTAGCGACGAATCTCCGCGTCCGAATTGCCATTGTGGGTTTTAAGCGCTTCCACTGGAGCCTTCCACGCGGTGGTGCGTTTCTGTTGCGTCCAACGCGGGTGCGGTGCGACACAGTGTTGCAACAACAAAGGTTGACGTCAGACAACCCAGCGCCAATTCGCCGCCTTACCCGGGCCGTGCGCCATCAACTTCAAATGTTGCGTGACGACCTTTGTTGTTGCTAATTGCCGGTTAGCAAAACAGAGTGTCGGTCGTCCCCCTGGAATCGCTCAAAACTTATCGAGAACGGTAACTTCGTGGCGTGACCGCGAGCTGAAGAAAGCAGCCGTATGCTTAATGGCGCGATCTCCTCACATGCCGAAGCCATACACCGCATGGTTTCGAAAGCGGAAAGGCCAGGCGAGACCAACTCGCGCCTGGTCAATTCCTGGCGCCGGTCGCTTGCCGGCTACGAACTGGATCCAGGTCGTATTGATGCGCCTCGCATATTGAGTTCGTACGATTTGAGGAGTTTTCAGGCCCCAATGGACCGGTTTCTGCGAATCGCGCGCCTCGGTATCGAGCGGTTGCACGAACGGATTCGCGACGCCGGTTATGTGGTCCTCCTAACTGACGGTAACGGGGTTACGATCGATTTTCTCGGAATCGATTCTTTGAAAGAAGAGCTGATGCGGGCCGGACTCTACCTGGGAGGCCTTTGGTCCGAGTCTGAAGAAGGAACAAATGGCGTCGGGACCTGCATCGCGGACGGTCAGCCGATCGTCGTACACAAAGCAGAGCATTTTCGCGCGGCGAATATCGATCGAACCTGCACCGCCGTACCGATATTCGGGCCTGCGGGAGAGGTTCTGGCCGTTCTGGATGCATCGGCGCTATCAGCTCCGGACGACAAGAAAAGCCAGACACTCGTGTACAGTATGGTGACTGACACGGCGAAGTTGATTGAGAATGCGAATTTTGTGGATGCGACCCGGAACCGCTGGTTGCTGCGTCTGGCACAGCGTCCGGAGTGTCTTGAAATGCCAGGGGTCAGTATGTTGGCGTTCGATGAGACGGGTAATATCACGGCCGCTACTCGGGATGCGCGGAACGTCCTGCCATCGACAGAGAATCTGTGTACGCTGTTCGGGATTTCATTGGACGACCTCTTGAGCGCGGTCAGCGCCAAGTCACTTTCAGCACCTGCGGAGCTACGCGCCGTCGATGGAAGATCCTGGTATTTTCAGCTGCGGAGCCCTGACTACGCGGCCCGGCCGCTTCGAGTGCGGCCTGCGCCGGAGCAAAGTCAGCTGCTCAAACTTGCAGGTAGAGATGCCGCGTTTCGACGAGTGGTCGAGCGAGCACACAAGCTGATCAATGCGGATCTTTCTTTTATGCTGCATGGGGAAACCG
The DNA here is from genome assembly GCA_019237115.1 of Deltaproteobacteria bacterium. Classification (GTDB taxonomy): domain Bacteria; phylum Desulfobacterota; class Binatia; order Binatales; family Binataceae; genus JAFAHS01. The sequence goes on along the minus strand of JAFAHS010000331.1, from coordinate 2,815 downwards.
GATCTGGCAAAGAACGGTTAGCGCGTGCACTTCACGAGGATGGTCCTCGCGCGGGAAAACCATTCGTTGCGCTGAACTGCGCGGCGATTCCGGAATCGCTCATTGAAAGCGAGCTCTTCGGCTATCGCCAGGGAGCTTTTACGGGTGCTCGAACCAGAGGAATGACGGGGAAGGTGATCCTGGCAAACGGTGGAACTCTTTTCCTGGACGAGATCGGAGACATGCCTCTCGATCTCCAATCGCGCCTCTTGCGGGCGCTTTCAGAAAAAGAAGTGACGCCGCTCGGCGGTGAAACTCCGGTGCGGATCGACGTGAGATTTATTTGCGCCTCTCACCACGACCTTTTCCAGATGGTCCGCTCCGGGCGCTTTCGAGAAGACTTGTATTACCGGCTTTCCGGCGTGGTAATCCGTCTGCCGCCGCTTAGGGATCGCGCCGATCTCTCGGACCTTATTCGAGAGGTACTGCAAGAAGAGATAAGGGAAACTGGAATTCCCGGCGAGTTGCGTGAAGACACCATGCAGCGGTTGAAGCTGCACTTATGGCCCGGGAATTTCCGTGAATTGCATAACGTGTTGCGGCACGCATTGATTCTTAGCGGAAGCAGTACCATCGCACCGGATCACTTGCCGGAAGAGCTCGCAACAAGGCCCATCGGTCAACAGGCTGATCCAGAAAACAAGCGATTGCAGCTTGAGTCCCTGCTTGAACAGCATGGCTGGCGCATTCAGTCGGTCGCCACCACGCTAGGAATTGCCCGCTCAACGTTGTACCGCCAGATGGATCGATTGCATATCGTGCCACCAAACCGCCGGAAACCCGATCTGGACCGCACTGAATAGCCGCAAAAGAAAGGAAAGAAACAGACTGGGAAAAACTCACGCAAAGCCGCAAAGGTAAAACGGAGAAGCTTAACAAAGAGAAAGTGAGGATCCCCCACGGGTAACGCGATGCTGTCGATGCGCTGAGGGCACACCTTTCTTTAAAGTAATCTGTTTTCGGGGATCATCTTTGCGTCTTTGCGTGAGTGTTTTCGCGGGCTCGGGTCTACATCACCACGGGAGTGGTCCGGCTGCATTCGAGAACGTGCCTGTCGGGCCGTCCGCGCCGAGCAGCGCGAGGCGTACGGGCTCGCGGGCGCCCTCCTCGACAGTCTGCGTGCCGGTATAGTTGTTGAGGTTCGTCTTGGTGTGGCCCGGGCAGGCGGCATTGACCTTGATCCCGGTTGACTCCAGCTCGATCGCCATGGCGAGCGTCACAGCGTTGAGAGCCGTCTTAGACGCGGGGTAGACGGGGCCGAAGATTGGGCGATAGGGAAAGGCCGGGTCCGAGTTCCGCGTCAGCGAGCCAACGCCGCTCGACACGTTGACGATGCGGCCTGCCGGCGCCTCACGCAGGAGCGGCAACATCGCCTGAGTGACGGCGACGACGCCGAACACGTTGGTCTCGAACACCACGCGCATTTCATCGAGAGACACGACGCTCGGGCGCGTCGACTTAACGTACTCCTCGATGGACATGCCCGGCAGCAGGCGCGTTTTCGAGATGGCCGCGTTGTTGATGAGCACGTCGAGGCGCCCGAACTCGTTGCGGACGCGCTCCGCTGCCGCGCCGATCGAAGTCGGATCCGTCACGTCGAGCTGGAGCGCGCAGGCGTCTCCGTCGATCGTCTTGACCGCCTCCTCCCCGCGCGCATAGTCGCGCGAACCGACCAGGACGGTGAAACTCTTCGCGGCCAGCTCCTTTGCGATCTGAAGGCCGATCCCCTGATTGGCCCCGGTTACCAGGGCGACAGGTTTGTTGTGCATAGTAATCTCCTTTTTGTGGATTCGTTGTGTGGCTAACACCGCCTTGCTGTGCTATAGACAAGCTAAGCGGAACGACGTTCCAATTATATACGGAACCTTGTTCCGATTGCAAACAGTAATTTGATGAAAGACAAAACGGAAAGCCGAAGTGCCGGCTTGACGCGTCGCGGCCCTGGTGTCCGGCGGCTGCGCGCCGACGCCCAGCGCAACCTGGACGCGTTGCTTCAGTCGGCCATGGCGGTGTTCGCGACCTCGGGAGTGGACGCTCCGGTGCGACAGATCGCAGAGAAGGCCGGCGTCGGCGTTGGCACGGTTTACCGTCATTTTCCACAGCGCTCGGACCTGATCGTGGCCGTCTTCCGCCGGGAGGTCGACGCGTGCGCAGACGCCGCAGCGGCCCTGGCGGCGGACCACGAACCTGACCAGGCGTTGGCTCGATGGATGCAGCGCTACGTCGATTTCATTTCGGCTAAACGCGGCCTGGCGGCAGCTTTGCATTCGGGCGACCCGGCATATGACACTTTGCCCGGCTACTTCCAGAAGCGACTCCGGCCGGCGCTCCAGACCTTGCTCGAAGCAGCGGCTGCAGCGGGCGAGATGCGAGCCGATGTCAAGCCGGACGACCTGTTGCGAGCCGTCGCCAGCCTCAGTGCACCGGCTCACAGCGGCGACCCCGCGCAAGCGCGGCGCATGGTTGCTCTGCTTGTGGACGGTTTACGCTATGGTGTAAGCCCTTCAAAGCTCAACCGCAGATGAGCGCAGATAAACTCAGATGAAGATCTACCAGGTGCAAAAAGGGGTCAGTCAAGAATGTTGACTGACCCGTTGATCGCTTGAATACCATAGGTCGTAAAATCCTTGGCAATCCCCGGATCGTCGAACGATTTCACGAACGCAAACGTGCCGTCGTAAATGTCGACTGCGCGATTTGGACCCCGTCGGCGGCATAAAGAAAACTTTGCTCGTTTTTGTCTGTAGCGATCGCCAGCCGGGTGTAAGTAGCGCCA
>JAFAHS010000238.1 GCA_019237115.1 Deltaproteobacteria bacterium | reverse complement strand
TCCAGCCATACACGGTCTTTCGATTACGCCGAACCATGTTCGCAAGTTCTGGTACCGTTAAATACTCGCTCGATGGAGTCCCGGTCTCGCCCTCATGCCTGCTCATGATCGCCTCTACTCGCGATATTCGGACGTGTTGCTGTCGATGAGTCTCTTAAGTGGCGGAAAGCACCATCGCAATCTGGGTGCCTCATAGAAGATCCGACGAATTGCTAGGGTTTTTGTCTTCTTGGGTCCTTCGAAAAGTGTGCTATGTGCAGATTTGGCACGCACACTTTTTCGCTACTCCAACTGCGTCCGCCCTTTTTTCATTCAGCCTCCCGGGTGCCCTCATAGCCCGCCGCGACTCGAATCATTTTATGCCAGCGCCGAAGCAGAGTCCTGCTTCCGTAAGGCGATCGAAATCGCGAAGGCGCACTCGTGGACGATTTCGGGGAGTCCTCCTTCCGCGAAAATATCAACGCTTTGGGAAGCTGCAACTACCTCAGAGAGCTTCCGTCGGAGACAATCGGATTTATCGTGATGGAGCACCACCGGCATCCCGTGAAGGACGACACGCTGGCCGACTATTTCTGTCGATTGAATTCACATCTTCTTGGATCTGTCGCTGTGCTCGAACTGTCTAATCAAGATTCCCTCAGGCTGGTTTGGGGAAGGTTCCCAAACGTCCGAGCCTCTTTCACGACTTGAAGCGCGCTCGGGAAGTTTCATTGCCAGTCGATGATATCTGGCTGGTCAGCTTTATGGATTACGATCTAGGATATTTCGATCTTGAGACTCGGGTGCTCGAACCCTCGACGACCCCTTCGGCACGAGGTTGTCACCTATGTAGCCGTTACATTGTGTTACCTATGCCTCCGGGCCGGACCGGGATTGTTTGGTGAGCCGTCCGGGACTCGAACCCGGGACCCTGTGATTAAAAGTTCGACTCCAGAGCCTACCGGCACGCCACGGCACACTAAAATTCCGCCAAAATCGGGGACTTCCCCGATGATTTTTGTCCTCCTGGTGCGGCCCGTTGAGGTGTTTTTTCTGTGAATCTGGCACCAACGTTGGCACCAAATAGACACCCTGCCTTTCGCATTGCCTCAGACCGGAACGGTAGTGGTGGTGCTGTGGGGGTATCGTGAGTGTGTCGGCATACTTTCTGCGCACGCGAGAGCGGCGGAACGGCAGACGCGGCCCTCTGCCCCAATCAGCAATTCGCCGCATACAGGCGTTTCATGTCAGCTCTGCACGCCGTAGGGTCAGGATTACGGCGGTTGCGATCGGGACGGCGCTCCCCACCGCGTAGACGATTATCAGGACAATCGGGTTGCTGCTCCCGTTAGAACCGTGAAACACGAAGTTGAATAACAGCGCGTTGAGAACCGCGTAGGCCGCGTATGCCTGCGACATCGGCAACGCATAACGCTTCATCCGCCAGATACCGATCGCATAGATCACAAAAAAAACCCCGAACAACGGCGCGATGATCAGATTCGCTGTGCCGGTCAGCTTAAAGCCGAAGAATACAAGCCCCGTCCCCGGGCTACGTGTTTGCAGGTAAGGTTTCAACATGTCCGAAATCGCGAGCAGCAAGTACCCAATCGCGAAAATCGTGAGCCACAGTCCTCGCTTTCGTTTCATCGGACATTCGTCCTTCGAATTCCGCAAGCTCCTTGCGCCGCCGGGTCCGAGCAGGAAGAAGCAAACTGAAGGAACAGGCTCATGATTGCCTTCTCCGGGTCGCGTATTAAAAATGCAGGAATACCCCGACCGACGATGAAGATAACAGCGCCGAGAATTAGGGGCGAATGAATTACTACGCGAAAAGGTGAAGCGCTAGGCCAGGACACAGGGATCCCGCACAGCTAGGCCCGTTGATGATCGCTCGGGCGTGAGCATCGCAGTAGGCCCGAACCCAGAACGGATGCCCGAAGGCGTCGCGACCCTCTATTTGTAGACCGGTCAGTGTGAACTCGGCAGCGGTCGCTGTCATCGTCATCCGTCGGGCTTTTGATATATGGTTCGGAGCGCATTCCGCCGCCTACGTCACGTCCGCCGAATAACGCGCCCTCGTCACCCGGATCGTCTTCCCGTCTCAGGGCCGCTGCTACCGTTATCGGTGCAGTCTTCTGCCACGGTGCGAGGCTGAGCTGATTCTGCAGGTCGCTGTCAGCGTGGGAGAAACCGCTCAGCACGGTCAGAGCCATCAACGATAGCGCTACGTACCAGGCGACCGCTTCTATGATCTTCAATGCACGGTGCATGGCTCTCAGCCCTTCTGGCCCTGACGGCTTGAGTAGGTGTCGCTACTCTCACTGCTTGCGTCTAGCCCGCCGAACGTGCTGGCCGAGTTGAACGCTTTCGGGCTGCCTGAGAGTCCGAAGACTTGGGGGTAAACGTTGCTTGGCGGAACGGTGTTGTCCAGCACGGGAGTGACCTACGCTGGAACTGATCGTTCCATGGGCGCCTGATGCATGACTACCGGCGTACGCAGGTGCGCAACCTAGAGCGAGCCAATGTCTCGCGGTCGGTCGCCATGGCGATCACGGGCCATAAGACCGAGGCCGTATACCGACGCTATGCGATCGTCGATTCAATGATCTGGGCAAAAAGCCCTTGAATAACCAACATTTCTTGGGGGTGGCCTGGCGGCTCTAGATCGAGTTACCCCACGGTTTCCCCCAGCCCCTCAAGTGACCCCCGTTTTGCGGTAGCGCTGCCAGCTTCGCCCCACACGAATGGTCGTTCTCTAGAGTGCGCGTTCGGCGGGCGTGTTACAAGAAATGGTAAACAGATTGTCTGCTATTCGCATCTAGCAGTGGACGCCGCAAACAAAGGGATGGGCGAACTGAAGCGAGAATTGAAGAAGTTTCTGAAAATCAAAAGGCCTACCCAAAATACCGAGATCGTTGTATGGACCTGCTCTGGAACGTTTGCGCTTCTGTTTCGAGGGCCGCAGAACTGGAGCGCGAGATGGATAGCCTGCTTTAAGACAGGAGCAGTTCGCCTTAATAACGCGAAGGGAATACTGATACGAAACGGGCTGCGAAATCCCCCTCCCCGCCTCGGGCGTCGCGGTTCTTGGACCCCAACCCTTTCCCTGGCGCCTGATTCTTTTCTGGTGAAGCGCTACAGACTTCGACGTTAACGAGGTTCCAACGAAGCCGACAAATTTCCATCTCGCAAACAATCTATCGCGGAAAGAATCTGGCGGTCGTCGACCACGATGACGGCGTATCTTGATACGAGCATTGTGCCAGCGACAGGGTGGAGACCGTTGTCCGTGAGTAGAGTCAACGCGCGGACAAAGCCCTCCGACAGGTCCGGAACAGTGTCACTCGTTCTGATGATGATCCTGCCCATGGGCTGAATCTCCTCCCGTGTGAGCTTTACCCGCGATCGAGTCTTTAGAACGCGCGCATAGGTAAGGCCAAAGTGAAACATGACGAGCCGGGATAGAAGCGAGGGGTCGGCCATGGTATCAACCCGGTTTGACCATTGGCACGGAGCGGGTTCGGCAGACGGTCCACCACGTTCCAGTGTCGCTTCCTCCGCCTGTGGTTTGCGCCAGTATGTAAAAGAGTGAACGCGAAATGCAAGTTTCTAGATGTCCTGTCTGCGAAGAGTTTGTTCAAGAGGCAACCCAGCTGTACGTGTACGGCATCGTAAAAGCTCGAGAATGCCGATTCACGACGAAACCGCCGAGCGAGCCCCTTGCCGCCGATGAGCACAGCTATCTACTTCACCAAAAGTGTGTGGCCAAATTTGAACATTGGGTTGAGCAAGGGCGATTCATGGAATCGAGCGGATAGGATCCCAGATCAGAACGGGCTTTGCTGGCCGACGTGCAAGGGAGGAGCCCCCTGCCCAAGCACGCCGGTAAAAGGACGCGGGGTGGTCCTTCTACTACCATCCGCCCTTCATTCTCAGCATCGTGCGGCAAACAGGTCCAACTCTGAGTGGTTATCGCGACCGACGATCCGCGCCTGTGAAGTGACGAGACCAGGGCAAAAGGAAAAACAGCGTGAAAACATTCCTGATTGTGCTGTCAACGATTGGGGTGGCGTGCTGCGCGATGGCGGTCAGTTACGCGATAGCGCCACCCCTGTGGCTGTATGGCCGTCCAGCAGGCGCGAGCGCAGGAAGCGGAAAGCTCGCCCATTCCAGTTCCCGGTCATCCGTAAAAGAAGGGAATTAGCTTCGCCTACCGCATCGGCTTAGGGTGGAGCAATGGCCAACCTTGGCGCGAATCTTTGGATCCGTAGAACGTGGTCCACACGGATTAGTCGGTGATTTCCACACCGTTTCGTGTGCGGCTCTCGTGAACAAATTCTGAAGTCAGACAACCTCGTCTTGGCGGATCATCGGGAATTTTGCAGCGCTCTGAAGACCGCGTATTAGTGCGCATGCGAACGATGGTCAAGAATCGCATCCAGGCGATCGCGAACGAGATTGAGAAGTATCGCCGGAACCACGAGGATTGAGACGGCTTCAGCAAAATATGAGAGGTGGCGAGCCCGGCCAGAGCCCAGTAACTATCGGCTCCTTCGACGGAGAAAGCGGTCAAGCGAGATGGAATTGTGGCGCACGTTAGAAATGAGAACGAAGTAAATTGCCGCATAAATCAGCTGAATACCTACAATCATGAACTGCTCGCGCACCGTCATGCCAAAAACCAACGCGGCGATTAGCAAAGCCCCCACCACGAGAGCCACCCGCGTCAGCAGACCGACGATAAGCAGCGCCCCGATCACCGCTTCGAAGAAGGGCAAGGTCAGCCCAAACAAGTGGACCATCAAGGCAGGCATGATTGTGCCGACGAAGTCCTTATCCATACCTGCGGCAAAATTGTGAACCCCGTGTAGGATTCGATTGGCCCTGTGTACGAATATCGCAACGCCTAAGGTTAAGCGTAGAAGCGTGTACGCAAGCGCCTGGTCCGCCCAAAGATCACTGTTCGTCACGCCGCCCAATCCCAGCGCTCTGGACCTGACTCAAGTTTCCCAGACTCTCGTACCCAGACCTTCACCTCCACCCTTGAACAGCACGATGCGTTCAAGCGAGCGGCTCATGCTGCAGCCCACTCTTTTGCTAGTTCTTCGGCGAAGCTGCTGTACGTTCTCGGCTGGCGCCCAAGCAACGCCGCAAAGCGCGCCGCCTGGTCCTCCGTGTTGCTGAAGCCCCGCTCGACGAAACCCTGGTACATGACCCGAACATCGTAAGCCAGCCAACTCGGACTCCCTTTTTCCCGCAACTGCGCTTCAAAGCCGTCGAAATCTGCGTGTCCGGCGTAAGCGATTTGTCTGCCCAGCAGCCTCGACCACGTAGCTGCCGCATCCGGACCACGCAACATCTCTGATGAAACCAGGTCATACGTCTTTCCGTTGTGGCCTTCTTCGGTCAGCGATATCGCGGCCGCCTCCGCAAGATCGCGAATATCCACCACAGCCAGGCCCTGGTTCCCCGCGGGAATCGGATATACGCCGTGTCCGGTTAACTCAGGCCTGAGCCGGCGCTCATTCTGAGCGAAGTACGCCGGGCGCAAAATCGTATAAGGGATCCCGCCTGCGCGTATCGCTTCCTCGACCGCGTACTTGTTTGCGAAATGCGGCACCTCGGGAAACTGATCCGCCTTGTAAACCGAGACGTAGGTGACGTGTTTCAGACCGAATCTCTTTGCCAGACCGTAAGCAGTAAGAGCTTGCGATAACTCGGCGGGGACATTCTCTTCGCCAATCAGCAGGAACAGCTTGTCGACCCCCTTGATCGCTTCCGCTACTGAGACCGGATCACCCAAGTCGCCGCGAGTCATCTCGACCGCGTCAGGAAACGCGCCCGGCTTGCGCTGCTTGCGTGTAAAAGCCCGCACGCCCGCTCCGCGCTGAAGAAGCACCTTGACTAACTCACTGCCTACCTCGCCCGTTGCACCTATAACCAGAACCTTCAATGTTTTCTCCTTCCGCGGCCACCTGCCGCTTCCGAATTTGATACAAGGCGCGATCGATTTCTCTTCAGATCATCTCGCTGGCGGTGATTGGGAAAGCTCGGAGTCGAGGTCTTGCACAAGGTGGTGAGGGACTCTCATCGCATTTCTGATGGATTTGAAGTTGTGCCCATACGGCTGGGCCGCGTGGCGCCGATCCTCGGGTTCTCAGACTTGCCCGACGCCACCGTCGTCCATCAGATCCGCACCCGTCATGTAGGAACTCTGGTCGGACGCCAGGAAGAGCGCCGCGCTGGCAATCTCCTCAGCCCGAGCGAGTCGACCGACGGGGATCATGTTCAGGTACATGTTCACGAGGGCCTCGCGATCTGCGGGGGTCGCCGACTGAGAGTCGAGAATCGGGGTCTCGGTTACGCCAGGGCTGAGTGTGTTGACGCGAATGCCGCGATCCTTGAACTCCGCAGCCCAGGTGCGGGCATAGGAACGCAACGCCGCCTTACTCGCCGCGTAGGTGGTATGGCCAGGAATACCCATGACGTGCATGGCCGACGAGACCAAAACGATCGATCCACCACGCTTCATCAGCGGCAGCAGCTTCTGCACCAGGAAGACGGGGCCGCGGGCGTTGAGGTTGAATGTCTTGTCGAAATGATCGGGCGTGAGGGTGTCGATCGAAGCGTGCTCCACTAAGCCCGCGTTCGCCACGATGATGTCGACGACACCCTTTTGGTCCCTTACTGCCGCGGCGACACGGTCGAGGTCATCGAGGTTCGCGGCGTCAGCCTGGATAGCGGTGACGTTGCGTCCGATCAGTTTGGCGGCCGCGTCGAGCTGTGCCTGCCGACGGCCGAAGATAAAGACGTGAGCGCCTTCGGCGACAAACCGCTGGGTAATCGCTAACCCGATACCGGTTGTGCCGCCGCTAATGACGGCAATCTTGCCTGCAAGAGTGGACATTGGAATCTCCTGTCTCTTCGTGAATCAGAGCGTGTTCCAAGCGTCTTTGCTTACCCGCCGCTGACGAGGCCGCCGGCCGAGACCAATTTGCGCAGGGCGCATCAGATGCATAGCCTCATCATTTGCCTGAAAACCCTAAAGTCGCTCCCATTTGTTTTCCTCTGGTTCTTTATGGACGCGCAGCAATCGCGATGCCACGAAGCGACGTGCTAGGACTGGGGGAATAGCGAGCGCGACCGTTCTGATTCTGCGAATCATGCGCGAAACGCGGTGCCTGGCTGAAGCCTCAAAAGGATCAGCCCGAGAAACTCGGCATAATTCAGAAGTCCGCATCATGCGAGTAATGCCGAACTCGGCATAACTCGGATGCCAAGAAGATTTTCGTCTTGGAGCCGTGGAGCGGGATTCGCGCCTACAACTGATACGTGGGAACTACACCCATTAATCGTACCCCGGATAAGCAAGGGCAGGAATCGGTCGCGCTCTAGTAGGCGATTTCCAGCAGCGTGTGGTCGCGCGAGGCGGAAAGGCTGTTTTTCTGGCTCCGACGATTAGCCAGGTCAAACTTGGGTCGGCGGAGCAGCTGTTTGGACCACCTGGGAAATATCTGGAATCTTCGCAGGCACCCGTAACAGTACCGCGACCGGACTCTCTGGAAACACACCTCTTCGCGGATAACGGAAGCCCGGCCTTGAGTCCCGAGTATCACCAAATCCGATCGAGGCTCGACGAATCGCGTCTAGATAGCCATCAGAGTTTGTCTATTGCCGTTCTGAAATTTTCCGCTGAACGGCTCGTCGACGACGCTTACCACGCCAGACGCCGCGCCCACCGTTCCTTGTGCAGTCATTCTCCAGTCATTTTCACGCGTTGTGCACTGCCCTTTTCACGCCTTGTCGATTGGCACCCACTAAAGGTGCGGACTTGATGGAAAGGAAATCCGTACTCATTGGGGAAACACGACGACGTTGCGCAAACAAGCCTAACCGTCGCTCCTGTTTCTGGGCCGATCTCTCTAGAGAAGATGCGCCCTAAGAACGCTCCGCACCACGACATCATAAACATTTGCGATGTAACCGCTCAGGTTTGGCCCACGAACTCACTGACATAGGACGCATTCCAAGGCGTCCATTCTGAGCCGCCGGGTTTCGGCAATCAGAGCCATCGGCACCGGCTCCATTCGAACAAACATCAGGAGGATCCGCTTATGTCGCGACAACAAGCACTAACCGCCGAGCAGCAAAAACTGAGCGATCTTTGGGACGAGCACGTGCGCACCGAATTCAGCGCGCACGCAGCAGATGAAGCCATTGCCACTATGGTTGAGAACCCGCTCGTCAACCAGGTGCCAGTGTTGATCGGCGGTAACGGGGGACCAGAGGTGTACGAGTTCTATTCGAAATATTTCTTGTCGCAGATTCCGCCAGACATGGAAATGATTCCGGTCTCGCGGACCATCAGCCAAGACCGGGTGGTCGAAGAGATGGTCGCACGATTTACCCACACCATTCCAATGGACTGGATGCTGCCTGGCATCGAGCCCACTGGCAAACGCGTCGAAATCGGGGTTGTGGTAGTCGTGCAATTTGATGGCGACAAGCTCGCGCACGAACATTTGTACTGGGATCAGGCCTCGGTGCTGGTGCAGCTCGGACTCCTTGATCCCACGGATCTTCCCGTGGTGGGAGTGGAAGGCGCGCGTTCGGTGCTCGATCGGAGCGTACCGCTCAATGCTCTTATCCACCGCGCCAAACCGATCAAATCAAATCCCGAATCCGCTCGCGCAGGAGAGGCGCGTCCCGCTGATCACAAGTCCGACACTGCCGCTATCTGCAAGTAGCAGTTTCAAACCGCCAGGAGAGTGTGACCATGAGTCACGAAGGGTTTTCTCAAATTGGTCTTTGCACACTCACCGGCTGTGTATCGACATGCAAATCGCGCGTCACGACGCGACGGCGACTCACACGTCCGACTTTTGGAAACAGAACACGAGAATCTCAGCGCCAGCAGACCATAGCCTCTCGAGGGTGAATCGAGAACAAAGTCGAAATCGAAAAAAAGGAGACAAATGAAAGCAGCCATCTGGAGGTCAGTCTTTGCCGCTATGAGTCCGTCACCAGTGTTTGAGGCTATCGCTGAGTTTGCCGAGCTAGGGGCTGATCAGCGACTAAGGGCATTCGTCAAGCAGATAAACACGACTAATGGCTGTTCCCCTGGTGAAGTGGAACAATGGGGTCGCGAAAGCCATCGTGGCACCGTGAACTGATTTTCTGAGGTGAATCGAGAAAGCACTGAGCGCCATCGATCCAGAATGAAACTGTAACTGAGAGTGGCAATCACTCTTGGGGGTTCACTACCCTCTTCAGCTGCCTCAGCGAAGCAGCGCCGGATTTTCCATAGCCTGCCTCAGGAGAGTTCTATGACGACGGATATTAGACAAGCAAACACACCCCTCAGCGCGGCCGCCGGCCGAGACATCGCAAACATGAATGGCACGGGCAAACTCTGCAACAAGATCGCTCTGATTACTGGCGGAACCACCGGTATAGGAGCTGCGACGGCCACGCGCGCTTCCAGGCGGAGGGCGCCAGAGTAATCGTCACTGGCTCCGATCCCACGACTCTTCAGGTTGCGCAGGAGAAGATGCCGGGGATCAAAGTGATCGCGTCGGAGGCGGGCAATGTCGCCGCAACAAAGAGGCTGGTCGGGAACGTGAAAGCGACGCACGGTCGCATCGACGTACTGTTCGTGAACGCAGGCATCTCCAGGTTTAAGCCGATCTCGATGATAGATGAAGCATTCTTCGACACCCTATTCGGCATCAACGTCCGTGGCGCGTACTTCGTGATGAAGCACGCTATCGAGATTATGCCGGACGGCGGATCAATCATCCTAACCTCGTCTGTCTCTGGAGCACTCGGCGTTGCCGGACAGACCGTTTATGGAGCTACGAAAGCAGCGGTTCGCTCGTTCGGACGAACGTTCGCCCGGGAGCTTGCGCCCCGTAGCATTCGCGTCAACACCATCAGTCCCGGCCCGATCGAGACACCCGGTCTCGCCAAGGCCGGAATGCAGCCCGGACAAATGGCGAGCATCGCTCAGCAGATCGTACCGCTCGCGAGAGTGGGCCAAACAGAAGAGGTTCGCCTCGGTGGCGCTGTTCCTGGCTTCTGAAGACGCGTCATACATCACGGGTGCGGAACTCTTCGTGGATGGCGGGCTGGTCGAACTCTAAAAACCTCATAGTCGGCTAGAGCGGTTTTCGTTCACGTTTCGAATTGTTCTAGGTACCGACCGACGAAATATTGCAGACCTACGAGTTGGAGAAAGATATGATCACGCAAACACCTAAGCATCGACCAAATGAAGGATTCCATGCGCGCGCAATTTAGTGGAGACAGTCATGTTCGCTGACGACGACGCGCGCGGAACGATGCTGACGATGATTTTCCACACGCGCGTGTTCGCGCAGATCCTGAAGTGCGCCGCGGAGTTCTCGCTGGCCGACCAGCTGTCTGCAGGATCGCGTAGTCCCGAGAGCGTGGCTGGTGCGGCAGGCCTGGACGTGCGGGCGACCCGCCGCCTGCTGCGCTACTGCTCGGCCGTTGGGCTGACTGCAGCGGAGGAGGATGGATCCTACCGCGCGACGCCCCTGCTGGCGGCACTGAAGAGTAACGATCCCTTGTCGCTGCGCGCCTTCGCCCTGGCGCAGAATGGTCCCGGGCAGTGGGCGGTGCTGGGCAGGCTCGACGATGCCTTCCGCACCGGGCTGCCGCAGGCCGAAGCCGCCTTAGGCTGCAGCCTCTACGAATATTATTCGCGGGTGGAGCACGTCGACGAAGCGAAGGCCTACCGCCGAGGCCTGGCTGGCCTGAACACCCACCGACATCGAGGGCAAAGCGGATCGTGCGCGCGTCGACGAGATTCGCGAATTCCTTTTCGATTTCCGTAGGGTCGATGGTGCTGGCGCTGATGCAGGCAAACCCCGAGCTGCAGGGTGCCGTGCTCGACCTGCCTGCTGTGGCGGAGGCGGCGTCGGCCGAAGCGCGGTCGCGGGGGCTGGCAGATCGCTTCAGGTTTATTGCGGGTGATTTCTTCGAGCACGTCCCGCCGAGCGACCTGTACATCCTCAAGCACGTGCTCGGTAACTGGCCCAACGACGCGTGCCTCAAGCTGCTCCGGAACTGCCACGCTTCGGCGAGATCCGGAAGTCGGCTCGTCATCGTGGATAATGTCTTGAACGACGGTGAGCCGAGCCGATGGTCGCTCGATATCGACATCATGACGCTGGTCGCTATCGGCGGCGAAGTGCGCTGCCTGCACGACTACCAGCGTCTGCTCGAAGCGGCCGGCTTCGAGTTCAGGAAGCTCCAGAGCCTGTCCACGCTGACATCGATGATCGAAGCCGTCTGCCCGTGAGGCGCAGCGGTTCGGAATTTTGGGTGAGAGCCCGAATTTTATCGTGCGTTCGAGGTTGACGATCCTCATTAGGGCGATCGCGGGCAAGACCCTCCTATCGCGCAATGGATGCGGACGCGCCGAGGCCTGTGATGCAGACTCGGACCAGGGCAGCGAGGCGTTTGCGATAGACTTCGACCGTGACCCCCGGGCCTTTGATGCCGGACAGCGCGTGCAGAAAGAGTTCCGCCGCTTGCGCTGCGGTGAGGCTGACTGCGGCAAGATCGATCTCGGCCGCGTTGTTGGCGCGACGGAAAAGCCGTGTCAGCATTGCCTGGAAGCGATGCTCGTTCGCTACCCATAGGTCGCCGCAGAGCCGATTCTTCTCGTCCATCAACTCGCTCCCGTGCGGCGAGCATGCGATCTCGATTATCCGCAGCATCCGCGCCTCGACCGCGTTACGCAGCCGCTCGGCGAGCGGCTCTGCCGCGCCCATCGCCTTTTCGGCTTGCCCCATCGCTTCTTCTTGCAGTTCGCGCGCGAGCTCGCGAAAGATGTCCTCTTTGTTGCGGAACTGCAGATAGAGCGCGGCGCGGGAAAGGCCAGCCTCGGCTGCGATATCCTCCATCGAGGCGCGCTTGAATCCGTAACGGGAAAACAAGGTTGTCGCCGCCTCGAGGATGCGTTTGCGGCTGACGATCGCGGTGCGCATGATCTCTCCCCCGGTCCCTAATCGACAATTTGACAATCTAAATCTAAAATGTCAATTTGCCTTCCAAGTCCCTTCAAGGAGAACTGTGCCATGCCTTCTACCCAATCGCTAACTGGACAAACAGCGATCGTCACCGGCGCCTCGAGTGGAATCGGGCGCGCGATCGCCGAAAAACTCGGCGCCGCCGGCGCTCATGTCTATCTCACCGGCAGGACCGCTTCGGCGATGGAGGCCTCGCGTGGGAAGATCGAGGCCAACGGCGGCCGTGCGTCGATCATTGTCGCCGATATCCGCGACCCGCGCCGCGTTTACGAACTGGTCGATCGCGCGATGGCTGACACGGGCCGCCTCGATGTCATGGTCAATAACGCGGGCGTCTCCTATCCGGGCAAGGTCATCGACGCCGACCCCGAGCAGTGGCGCG
Source organism: Deltaproteobacteria bacterium (assembly GCA_019237115.1). Lineage (GTDB taxonomy): Bacteria > Desulfobacterota > Binatia > Binatales > Binataceae > JAFAHS01. Next base: position 15,712 of record JAFAHS010000238.1, on the reverse strand, counting down.
CGATGCTCGAGACCAACGTGCTGGCGCTGCTCGCCGGGTGTCAGGCGGCGATTCGTGCGATGCGTCAGTGCCGTGCACAAGGGCATATCGTGAACATCTCCAGCAGCGCCGCGCACCGGCCCGATTCGGGTGTCTACGGGGCGACAAAGCATGCGGTGAATTGCATCTCGAATACGCTACGGCGCGAGCTGGAGGACGATTCTATCCGTATCGTCAATATCATGCCGGGGGCGATCGCAACCAACTTTGGGCGCAACTTCGAGCCGGCGGTGATCGCGAACCTGCTGGGAGCGGCCGGGTTGAAACTGGAGGTCAAGCGAGGTGAGCGGCTTCCCGACGAGGTATTCGACAAGCTGCAGCCGCTTATGCGTCAGCTATTGGGCAGCGCGGATGATGTTGCCGATGCGGTCCTCTACGCCGTGTCGCAGCCGATCCACGTCGATGTGGCGGAAATCGTCGTGCGCCCCCCCAAGCAGATCAATTTGTAGAAACGGCATTCCGCGGCAACCGCGCGACTGGTTTGCCGATGTTCGCGGCGATGGTACGTCGCGTCTCGAGCGACCGGGAGCTGCTGGGCTGGGAGCCGAAAAGATCCGGGCTCATCTCCAATATCGACCAGCCGGGTTATTTCGAGTTCTGCAATGGACCAGCGTTCTGCGATCGTTCAGAAAAATAACTAGCGCCCGAGTTTACCAACGGAGGAATCGATGCCCCTACCAAGTCTGAATGGTCAGCGTGTCGCGATCATCGGCGGCAGCTCAGGAATCGGATTTGCCGTGGCGGAGTGCGCCCTAGCCGAAGGCGCACAGGTCGTGATCGCCTCAAGCAAAGCCGCTAACGTCGAGGCGGCCGTAAGGAGCCTCAGTCAAGGCGCGAGCGGCAGCGGAGTTGACGTGAGCGACGAGGTCAGCGTCGCGACCTTCTTTGAGGGTCTGGGCGCTTTTGATCATCTTGTCTTTACGGCCGGTGACTGGGGTCCGCATCTATTCTCGGGGCCGATCGCGAAAATGGACGTCGGCTCTGCGAGCGAGGCCTTGAAGGTCAGGTTCTGGGGTGCGCTCATTGCGATTAAGCATGCCCAGGGCCTGATATCGCCGAATGGCTCAATCACCCTCACCGATGGAGTGTTGGCGCATCGGCCGAGGAAAGGCGCGCCGTTAAGCACTGCCTTCGGCGGTGCGATCGAACACTTGACCCGCGGGCTGGCGGTCGACCTCGCGCCGATCCGAGTCAACGCAGTATGCCCCGGCCTCGTGCTCAACGAGAAATTGAATCGGTCTCGGGAACTTGTCCGCCAGCAAACTGAGCGGCAGTTGATTCCGCGCGGGGCGGATCCGAGCGAGGTTGCACAGGCATATCTGTACCTGATGCGTGGCGGCTACACGACAGGGCAAGTCCTCATCGTAGACGGGGGACTAATGCTCACGTGATCACGAGGAAAACAACATGAGCGGAGCATCAATTGCGCCAAGATCAAGAGGATCACGCGGGATATTCCTAACCACTATGGCATTGCTCTTGGTCCTGCTCGCGATTTCCGACTTTGCCAAAGGTATCGAGCACGCCAATCACTTGGGCCATGGTGGCCTCGTGGTCTTTGGCCATCGCCTCGAGACCACGCTTGCCAATTCGGTATTCGGTGCTCTGTTCGGATCGATTTTCCTCATCTATGCCTGGGGAATCTGGAATATGCGGCGATGGGTCGTGCCGCTGGCGGTAGTCTACGCATTCTACGTTCCTGCCAACATGGTTCTGTTTTGGTCCACCCATGGCGACGATCCGGATGGCTCGCTGCGCTTCGTCGTGGTCTTTCTGGCGATCGCACTGACGGGTTCAGTCGGCACCGGGCTGCATCTCTGTTACCACCACGATACCCTCGCCTCACCGCGCCGGAGCTTGGCAAGCCGCGGCGCCTCCGCGAAAAGCTAGCGCCGCGCGCGGTAGTCGAGTGCCTCGTGTTGATCGCTTTATTGACTGACTAGCCACTCTCTTATACATCAGTCATCGATGGCTAGACCCAGAAGCGACGATCGAAGGAATGCGATAATGGCGGCGGCCGCGCGCGTCATCGCAGCACATGGGCTAGGCGCGCCGACTGCGCTGATCGCCGAAGAGGCCGGCGTCTCCAACGGATCGCTGTTCACGTATTTCGACACCAAAGCTGACCTGTTAAACCAGCTCTATCTCGATCTGAAAGCCGAGTCCGCATTTACATCGCTCAAGGGCCTTCCGTTGAGGGCAGATCTCAGGAAGCAGACGTTCCACATGTGGTCGCAGTCGATGGGCTGGGCCGCTCAGAATCCTGAAAAAAGACGCGCGCTTGCACAACTCAACGTTTCTGACGAAATCACGCCCACAAGCCGGGCGACGGGACATAAGACCATGAAGCCTATCGCTTCCCTTCTGGAAAGGATTCGCGCGAAGGGCCCGATGCGTGACGCTCCGATGGGTTATGTCGTCGCAATTATGAACGCGGTGGGGGACACAACGGCGGATTTCATGATCCACGATCCGAGTAACGCAAATAAACACTGCAAGATGGGGTTCGATGCCCTTTGGCGCATGCTCGTCTAATTTTTTAGCCCGATGAATGACTGACTAGGCGAACACTTATCGCAGCAAGCTACCTCAAATTTATCGAACGGAGGAACGCGATGACACCCAGCAGGAACACCCTCGTCGCCGACGAACTTATCGAGATGCGCGGTATGCGCTTTCACTTTCGCGATTGGCCCTCGAAGCGTTCGGATGCACCGAGTCTGGTCCTCTTGCACGGTTTTTCCGGGCATGCACGGTCCTGGGACAATTTCGCCGAGGCCATGACCGATCGCTATCGCGTGTTGGCGCTTGATCAACGCGGTCACGGTGGAACCGGATGGGCGGCGGCCGACCAGTACGGCGTCGACAATATGGCCGACGATCTGAAGTCCTTCGTCCGGGCGCTGAGGTTACAGGGCTTCACGCTCCTCGGCCTATCCATGGGCGGCCTTGTTGCAATTGAATATGCGAGCCACCGCCCGGAGCTACTCGCTGCTTGCGTCGTAGTCGACATCGGCCCGGAGATCGCCCCGTCCGGGTTGGTTCGTATCCAAACGGCCGTGCAGGTGGCAGATGTGTTTGCTAGCCGCGAAGACGCGTTCTCCGTGGCGCGCGCCGACAATTCCCGACCCCCGGAGGTGCTCCATCGACAGCGGTCCGACGCCGGCCTGATGCGGACCGAAGACGGCCGGTGGACCTATCGTTATGATCGCGCCCTGCGTTCGCCGCGCAATCTACGCCTGCGGGATCCTGAGACAGCCTGGCGCTCATGCGCGAACATTGATGTCCCGACGCAAATTGTTCGTGGCGAACTTTCTGACATTCTCTCTCCGCAAATCGCAGAACGGATGGTCCGAACCATCCCGGATGCACGCCTCGCTATCGTCGCTGACGCCGGCCATGGCGTGCCTTTCGACGCCCCCGAGGGATTTCTGGCGGCGGTGCGCCAATTCTTAAAAGGGTAGCGCGGGCCAAAGGCCGCTCAACTTTTCACCCCCCTTAAACGACTGACCAGACAAACATTTATGGGAAAGGAACAATGACGATGGCCAACACCCTCGCGACGGATCGCAAAGCGTACATCATCACGGGCCCGACCTCCGGCATAGGCTACGCCACGGCCCTTGAGCTGGCCAAGCACGGCACGGTCGTGCTGATCGGCCGCGATCCTGCGAGACTCGATGACGTGCAGAAGACGATTGAGCGGAAGGGTCGGCGCGCCGTCTCAGTTGTGTGCGATTTGTCGAACCTGGTGAGCGTGCGCCGGGCGGCCGTAGAGATCGTCGCGCTTCGGTTTAAGATCGCGGGCCTGATCAACAACGCGGGCATCAGGCAGACGCGTCCAACGAAAAACGCGCTGGGCTGGGACATGACGTTTGCGACGAACCACCTTGGCCCTTTCGCGCTGACCGAAGCGCTCGTGCCGCATCTTCCCGACGGGGCAAATGTCGTCTTCGTCGCATCCGCCGTCGAAGATCCCGAGCGCCAGCCCGCCAAGGCTGTCGGTTTTCGTGGCGGACGCTATATCTCCGCCGCGGCCTGCGCACGCGGCGAGTGGAAACCCGGCGGCGCCAAGCCCGGGGGCTTCGATTCCTACGCCACGTCCAAGCAAGCGAACCTTGCCGCGGCGTTGGCCTTCGCCCGTGAGACTCCACGGCTGCGCTTCAGCGCGGTCGAACCGGGTATAAATCCGACCACTGGTTTGGAACGTGATAACAGCGCCTTGGTGCGCTTTATGGTGAGATACATCGTCGTCTTGCTCGTGCCGTTGCTCCTGCCCTTCATCAAGGTCTTGAGTACCCCGAAACGAGCGGCGCGCGTGATTGCGAAAATAATGACTGATGGCTCCCGGCAGACCGGCGTCTATTACGACGAGCATGGCCATCCGATGCTCGCGTCCGCGCTCGTGCGCGATCCGAACTTCCAAAATCGCGTTGTCGCCGAGACTCGCGCATTACTGTCGACGATCTCGACGCGGACAAACTCCGATCAGCCAGGCAGATCGTTCGACCCGTAGTCATTTGTGAATACGGCGCTCCCGCATCGCGCGAGCGCCCCGATTTTGTCATGCGCCTACCCTAAGCCACGCTGTAGTCCATGTTGCGCAGGTCGGTCAGGAGGTCCTGCCCGGTGGGATTCCAACTCAGCTGCTGGCGCGTCAGAGCGCTGGAGGCCGCAAGATCGATTGTGGCGAGGTCCGCCAACTAGCCGAAATAAGCCGATGCCTCCTCCGGTGTGATCGACTCGACCCGCACCTTTAATCCCGCGCCGATCACCTCGGCGATGCTGCGCAGAGCAACACCTTCCTCGCCGACGGCGTGGCAACGCGCGCCTGCCTCGCCCCTCTCGAGCAGCAGCCGGAAAAGCCGCACGGCGTCGGAGACGTGTACGGCCGCCAAACGATTCCTGCCGTCCCCGGTCTAACCTCATCGTGGCACCATGCGGTTTGAGAAAGACAAGCAATTCCAAAGACCGATACAAGGCAGACTGCCAGAGCCGCGTAGTTGATCGTCGCGCCGCGACCACGGAATGTAATGACTGCCGATTGTCTGGGAGTCCTATTCTTCATCCCCGATGATGCTCTCTGTCGTTAAGACGCGAATGCCGGTAGTGGGATAGCCTAACCTGCAGGAGCTACTGAGAAAGACCAAGTGTAGCTACGCATTTGGCCCGCGAATGAGGAGGGGGAGCCCCAATTGAAGGGGTCACTCCGTGCCTGGACCTTGACCGTTACTGTGTATGTGGCTCCGGGTTTCAAGGGTTCACGCGGGATCAGCACGAGGGCGCCTCGTCCACTGAGTACGCTTCGCGCCCAAATTTTCGCAGCCTGAACGGGGTTTTCGTAGTCGGTCGAATCGTAACCGCAAACTACGACCGGAGTCCCGTCGCGGGACAATGTGAATGAGAGAATTTTCGGAACGAATCGATAGTCAAACTGGAGCGTTACCGGATAACCCACTGGTCGCGAGTAGCCCGCGCAAGAAAGCGGATCGGGCCATTCACCGGCAATCAGCGTTGCGAATTTTGCCGGTAGAGTCGTACCGTTTGAAGGGAACATCAGTGGTTCGGGAAACTCACCGAACCATGCAGGGTCTGTGTCTCTCTTTGAATGGGTGTCCAACACTAACACTTGGGCACAGATCCCCGCCTCGCAATAATCTCCGTAAGCAGCAGCATCGACATCGCGGTCGATCAGCGTCAGGCGGTGAAATGCCCCATCCATCCAGCCATCTATGTCGAAAGTTGCTGACCTGGTTGCGCGGGGTCCGGGGCCATATACATCTGACTTTGATGCGGCCTTGGCTCCCTCCTCCGTGTACCAAGGGTTGCTCGGATCTTCGTGGTGCGGGGTTTGCGGATTTCTGACCAGGTAATTCTTGACGATGTATCGAGCATAGGCTCTAGCACCAGGGACCGCACTTGAATCTTCGCGAACCGGCGCTGCGGCCGCCATCACACGCCAATGATTAAGGTCCCGCAGCCAATCCGGATCTGGGGCGACCGGCGTTGTGCTCGGTCGGACAGATGCCGTGCTGACAGGTCTCGCAGACGGAGCAGCGGTTGGCTGCGAATGCCGCGTCTCTTTTTGAGGTTCGGTAGCACGATTGGCGAGTCGAGTAGATTCGCTAGTGGGGGCCACCGTTAATCTCTGACGCAAGGAACGGTTAATCAGATGCTGAGTCACCGCGAAGCTCAACGCACAAGCCACGAGTACCAACGCGAGCTTGGTTGATAAGGGAACTCGCTTTCTGAGACCACGAGTTCCTGGAGACTGAAGAAAGACGAATCGCGCCCCGCCTAATCTTAATTCGTCACCCCTCGAGATAATGGTCGGTTTCGCAATGCGGCGCCCGTTGACGAAAGTGCCATTCGTCGATTCAAGGTCGATTAGACGGTAGCGACCGAGACGACGCCGCAACAGCGCGTGACGTCGCGAGACAGTAGGGTCGGCAAGGACAATGTCGTTTTCGCTGTCGGAGCCTATCGTCAGCTTGCGCTTGAGAAGCCGGTATTGTCGAGGTGGTGTATCGCCGAGCGCCGCGAGTCGCGGGACATGCGCCTTCTCACGACCTCGTTTGCCGCGCAATACTTTATCGAGTGGTTTTAGTGACAGGGGAGATTAGATTCCTCTAGTCCAATAATTCGGCGGTTATCTATCAGCATGCCGTGGATCGCGATCAACTCGAGGGTGCGCTGGTAATCGAATATAAAAAGGGGCGGCGGTTAGCCACCGAAGGCAGCCTTGAAGGTGCCACCGTCGCCCGGGTGACAACCGGGCCAATGGTAGAAGCCGGTCATGCGCGGCAACTCATTCTCGGTGGGAAAACTCAATACGGGAGTCGGATTGGACCACACCCCAGTTAGAATCAAGCGACACGAGGGACGTGATTTGGGGTTGAATATGTCACCGGTGAAGACCTACAGAGTCAGTCCGAAGGTGGCGGAGGTATCTCCGTCCATGTGAACATGACCTTTAGCGCCTCCGCGATCGTCGGCGTCGTCGCCCCAGGAGCCGGTGAGTTTCGAGCCGTCCCGGCAGAGTTCCAGACTAACGTAGGGGAGGTCCCCACCTTGCCGATCCTCGAAAAAAACACCATAGGGTCCGTTTATGTCGATGATGGGCGGTTCCCCATCCCAACAGTCAGCAGCGTGTGCGTTACGGTGCAATGCTGCCACGAAGAAGAGCACGGTGATGAATAGAATTGTCGTTTTCAAATGACCCCTCAGGATCGAGCGGATTTTAAAGCAATTTTCCATCGTTAAGTCTAGTCCAGCTTAACAGACCTATTCAAAACTTTGTTTGAGTGAAGCTAGCATGAATTGAGGCCAATCGAGACCATTAAGGCGCAAATCTTCCTGTGCTGTGCTAAAGTAAGTGTGCTTAGGAACTACTAGGAGAACGCGATGAGAGAGTTTCTCGGGGCGGTGTCAATGCGGCCCAGGTCCAGACAGAGTTAGGCCCCATCTACGTGGTACCAGCCGGGAGAATGGGGGTTCAGGTGGATGCTCAGTGATCGGGCTGACGCTCCGTTATGACCGCGTTGACAATTATTGGTTTTGCCTGCTGCACGAGCTCGCTCACGTCGGGCGACATATGGACAGGAACGGCGCCGCGTCATTTGTGGACGATTTGACTCTTCGCAATATCGAAGGCGTGCGGCGCGATCTCAAGGAGGCGGAGGCCGACGAGTGGCCGAGGAAGCGTTGGGCCCGCGCGAAATTTGGGAGACGAGCGAAGCGCGGCGAACCCCGACACCTATGAGTGTGGTCAATCTCTCAAAGGTGCTGCAGGTCCATCCGGCTATTGTTGCGGGAAGGGTGCGTTACGAGCACAGGAATTACGGGCTGCTATCGCAACTTGTCGGAACAGATCAGATACATCGGCAGCTCGGCCTCCGTTAAGTGTCCAAAAGGGAATTGGCCATGATGCTTGATGTAGTGGGTGAATCTATCGCGGCACACTCCCGGAACTTTGCCGGCGTGCGTCACGATTTGGTGACCCACCTGCGCAGCGTGGCTAGGCTCGCGGCAGGATTTGCGGAATCGTTCGGGGCAAGAGAAGTCGACTACTACGCCGGATTGTTCCACGACGTCGGCAAGTTTCGCGACGTTTTCCAGGAGTACCTCCGCAGGTGTGAACTTAACCCCGACGGTCGAACGCGGGGCCCGGATCACAAAGCGGCGGGCTCGGTGCTCGCGCGAGAATTCCTCGGCGGACTTCTCGCAATGACGATCCAGGGGCATCACGGGGGCCTGCAATCGCCAACGCAATTCAGTAGCTGGTTGGCCGAGCGAGAGAAGGATTCTGACGTTATGTGTTCGAAACCCCGGATCAGGTGACGTTTGGAATAGTCTCCACCCAATATTCCAGTGGGGCTCAACAACCAGGCACGATTTTCCTCGTGACCCGGAACAGCGACAGTGACCCCCACCAACAGGTAGATCTTTTTGCCCTCAGCAAAACGGTTGAGAGCATCATGCATTGACTCGGCCTGCGCCGGGGTCAACGAAGCGATCTTTGCCGGCAGGACCACTACGGCTGCGCCGCGGCGCACCACGTCGTCGATTCCGGTCTTGTAGGTGGTCCACAGTGGCGCGTCGATGGAATTGGCCTGGACGTTCGGTCGTGTATCCTCTACTACCAAACCCATCGGTATCTGCCACTGGTGCTGCGCGACCCCAAGTCGCAGCTAGTCGAACGCCAGCACCACCAACACCACGGTGCCTGCAGCTGCATAGCTCCTGCGAAATTGACCTTCCAGCGAGCCTTGATACCACGCAATCGCCCAGATCGATGCGAACAGGTTCACGATGAACACGATGCCGCTCGTTCCGGAAAGCGAAGCGATTTGAATCACGTGGATGGCATTCATTTGGCTGTACGCCAGGCTGCCCACCGAGCCCAGAGCCGAAAATGAACTTTCCAGTATATCGAAGCCCGAGGTCAGCGCCGGATATACAAAGATGGAGAGCCAGTGACCCCAGTGGACCACCGCGTGTCGCGCGAGACTGACGGCGATTACGAGGGTCAGCGCCCGCCCGAGCGGGACCATTAGCATCGCAAGCGGCCCGGCGACCTGAAGGTAGTAAGAGTTGTGCTGAGACTCCCGATCAGCCCCGCAATCAACGATAGCGTTACGGTCTCCCGCTGCTGTGGTGACGAGAATGACGCCGCCAGCAAAGGCGCAGCCGCAATCCACGCGATTGGCCACCAGGGATGGAAGCTCATGCCGATCGCGATCATCCCTCCAGAGGCGACGGCTGCGATCAAGCGCTGGCGAGTTGTGGCGAGTGAAGGAATCATCAACGGATGAGTTACCGATTAATGAGCAAACGGTAGCAGGATTTCCGTAAGTCGCGAACTATGAATGCCAACATTCTGATGCAAGCATAACTCTGGCACCGCGATCCTTCTGAGCTCCACCCGACGGCCGACGCAGATGGCGGTTCTGCTCCAGCTCCATAGCGAGACGGGTGCGCTTTAGTTGTTTGCCGGTCACCACAACCGCTTAATATTTTGCTAAGTGAAGAGTCAACCCCCCGGTAGTTGCTGATGCACTCATCGAGCGCTGACCTGCGGAAGCGATAGAAGCGGTCTACGTCTTCGCTCGGGCTGCGTTTCCGGCGCGTCTTTGTCCCAACGACAGGTGAATCCGACGCAGGTGCGGCTCGCCCGACATCCCTCCTGAAATAATTTTTACGGAGGACAGCGTACCAGACTCGGGTTCGACCATTTGGTTCCGTTTGAAGGGGCACACACTTCGCGCGGCGCCGCACAGCGCCGCAGCCACTACTCAGCTAACAATCTTAGGAAAAGAGTTGTTGGCCGAATAGTCAAGCAATTTTGAGATTTCATCCATGAGCTGTTCGGTCTTGTAGGGCTTGCGCAGGAAGGTGGTGTAACCGTCGCATCGTTCTCTGATTGTCTTTTCGGGCAATGCGCTGACCAGAATTATTGGAATGTCGCGCAGCCGATTGTCTGAGCGGATGGCCTTGATCACTGCGTTGCCGTCGAGGATCGGCATCATGAAATCCACGATGGCAAGGTCAGGCCTGGTCTCTTCAAGGCGGGCGAGCGCTTCCTGTCCGTTGACCGCGGACACCACCTTGAAGCCGGCATCGTTCAGGATGAACTCAAGGACCTCGAGAATCCCGAATTCGTCGTCAACGATGAGTATCGTTTTGCCGGGCGGACCAGCCTTATTTCTCTTCTCCATCCGCTGCAGCTCATCTCTTTTCTTGAGTCAGCTCGGCTTCGGGTCTCCTGGAAGCTTTCAGCAGAATTGATTTGGCGCTGGCGGAGTTTTCGTCGAGTTCGAGTCCGCCTGCAGCGAAATGGAGTTCTCGCAGATCGGAATCGAACGCGCAGTCGCGCACTTTGAGTATAGAAAGCAGCCTGAACAGGCTCGCACCGGTTTCGATGAAGCGGAGCAGAATGTGATTGTCGGTCACGTCGGACAATCCCTGCAGCGGGACGGTCATGGTCGGTCCCACAATTTCCATAACTTCCGCGGTGCAGATCGAAGTGACTCCCTGTGCGCGCAGTTCATGAACCAGGGCGGAAAAGAACGGCTCGATCGGCCTCGATCGGAGCGCTTTTTTGAAACCGCCGAGACCATCGATCAGCAGACGCTTGACCTTTCTATGTTTGATTTCGCGCAGCATCCGATCGGCGATTTCGTCCAGGAACTGATCAGTTGGCGCCTGCCAAAGCATTTGCACGTTACCGGCGTCGAGTTGCTTCAGCAGCGCCGGGTTGGTCGCGATTGCCTTGGCGCGGATTCGCTCCGGTGTTTCGTAAAATCCGAACAGCAGGCCGGGTTCCTCCGCGCTCGACTGTCCCAGAAACTGCAACCCCAGAGTCGTCTTGCCGGTTCCCGACGGTCCGATCACCATTGTCGACGACCGCGCGGGCAATCCACCACCAAGCATCGCATCGAGGCGGGGATTTCCCGACAAGATTCTCTTTAGTTCTCCGTTGCCGTCGGAGTCCCTGGTGATCAGCGTTTCGAGCCGCGGATAAACCGTGAACCCGTCATCGGTGATATTGTAGGAATGGACTCCCTCAAAATAGCCGCTGCCGCGAAATTTGCGGACGCAGAGTTCTCGCGCCGACCGCCATTCGTGGACGGTCGTGCCCAGACTAATGATACCGTCCACCATCGTCTCCTCGGATGACGGCTTCTGCTCGGCGGGATTGGTGAGCAGAAATACGGTGCAGTCGGCCGCGTCGGCCTGCGTCTGCAACTGCTGCACGAACAGCTTCAAGTCCTCGCGCGACTTGGCGTGATCGGACGTCGATGCGAACCCGTCGACCACCAGGGTGGTCGCCTTGCGAGCCGCCACTTCCCGGCGCAGTAGATGGAGCAGTCCCGACAGCCCATCTTTTTTCAGCGCATTGAAACCACTGACATAGAAGATCCCGTTACCGACCGCTTCTTCATCGTAAAATTTCAGGCCTCTGATATTCAGCAGCATCCGGCCGACCGTCTCGGCGATCAGCGTCATATACAGAACCTTGCCTCCCGCAGCAGCTTGATTGAAGCAAATTTGATTCCCAAGAATCGTCTTGCCCACTCCGGGCGGTCCTTCGACGATATACAGACCGCCGCCGAAGAAGCCGCCGACCAAAATATCGTCGAGGCCTTTTACCCCGGAAAGCACACGCCTAAGTGGCCGAATCTCGCTACTCATTGATTTTCCCCGGTTTTAATCGGTAAGGAGACGGTGAACAGCGAGCCTGCTCCCGGCTCGCCGAATACGGTTATGGAACCGCCCATCAGCTCTGCGTAACTGCGGGAGAGCCACAGGCCAATCCCGAAGCCGGATTGAACCTGGCGTCCCACCACGCGTTCGAATCTTTCAAATATGCGGGCTTTGTCCTTCTCGTCAATGCCAATACCGTTGTCGCGAACGCTTATTCGCACCATTTCGACGGTCGCAGTCAAAATTATCTCGATGGGCTTTCCCTGGCCGTACTTGATCGCGTTGGAGAGTAAATTCTCCACGATTCCGGATACCGCAGTCCGATCGAGTACCACTATAACCCCGTTCTGAAGGCTGACGCTCAGCGCTGAGCCGCTGCGAACCGCAAGCGGCATGTAGTCGTTCACCACCTCCGCAATCAGCTCGGACAAATTTAGTTTTGACGGGTCCAGGTGAAACTTGCCGGACGCTATCTGCGCAACTTCGAGCAGAATGGTGGTTCGCGCGATGAAATGTTTGATTTGCCGCTCGAGTCGATCGAGCTCGTGCATCACCTTGGTGTGGTCTCTCGATTCCTCCGATGTACGAATCAACTGGAGAGACAGCAATATCGGCGTCAGCGGATTGCGGAGCTCGTGCGTCGCGACCGCAAGAAAATCATCGCGCGCGCTGATTGCCTCGCGCAATTCTTCGATGAGTTTATCCGATTGGTCTGAGGGTTGCCCAAGTTGGAGCACCTGAGTGTTCGTTCCTACCGTGTTCCGCCTTGAACTTTTAGCCATCACCGATCACCGCCCATTCCATGGATTGGGCGACTCCGCTCGAGCGTCTAGAAAGCAGCATTGCATGTCTCGGGTACAGAGGTTTTCACCCAGTTCGCGAGAAAGGAGCGTTAGTCTACTTGGCGCCCCGCTCGCCGCGCCAGTCAGTCCAAAAAGCCGATGAGCTGGTCGCCGCTATTATCCGGCGGCTCGCCGCGGTCTTTTCCGCAGAACAGGAAAAGCTTGAGAGCAATTGGGGTACGGGCGGTGACATCTAAACGTAGGGCCTTCGGCAAGCACTTCAGCGCTACCGGACTTTCTTCAATCGCCTGCTTTCGCTCTAGGTCCTGCTTGCTTAGAGGTCGATTCCTCTACAGGCGCCCTAGTGCAGTGGACATGCCATTAGGGGCTTCATCGACTCCTTGCGGAGCGTGCGGGCTGATCCTCCTGGCGGGCGACTTGTTTTCAACTAACTGCTGTAATCGGCAGGGCTCAAATTCCAAACCGACCGCTAGAGCTAATTCCTCCTGGGTCCAGTATTACCCGGCTTAACCCACGTCGAGGAGGCCTTTGACGGTGTCTATCATTATGGGCTTGGACACGAGTTCGTCGAAACCTGCTTCCTCAGCCGCGGCTCGATCTTTGGGCTGGCTATAGCCGGAAACTGCGACTATACGTGTTGAGTTCAGTCGCGGGTCTGCTCGTGCCTCACGGGCAAAGGCATAGCCATCCATCCCGCCCGGGAGTCCAACGTCGCAAAGAATGAGGTCCGGACTTATCTCGTGAGCGAGGGTCAACCCGGTCCGGCCATCATAGGCTACCTCAATTTCGCACCCCATCAATCTTATCAGCTCGGCGAGAACATCAGCGGCGTCTCTGTTGTCTTCAATCAGCAGGACCCGTCTAGCTTCGGATTGGCAGGGCTGCTCAATCGAGAGAGCGGTTGTTGCCGGTGATTCAGCCAGGGGCAGGGTAAATGTGAAAGCCGCTCCCCGTCCTACACCCGAACTTTCACCCGAAAGTGTCCCATTGTGCAGCCTAGCGATCGCTCTGCTGATCGCCAGGCCGAGTCCAAGGCCCCCTTGAGAGCGAGCGATCCCTCGTTCCTGCTGCACAAATGGCTCGAACAAATGGCGGGCTAATGAGGGATCAAAGCCGATGCCGGTGTCTTCGACGCGAAGGGTGACGAGCCCGTCGTCCGCGGCGAGTCGAACTGCAACACGTCCTGGCGCTGGCGTGAATTTGATCGCGTTGGACAGGAGATTATCAACGATCTGCCGCAGGCGGATGTTATCTCCTTTGACAAACAGCGCCGTGCCCGGAATCTGCTGTTCGATTTTGAGACCGGCAGCTCTGGCCCGCTGCTCGCCATCTGCAGCCATTTCGCGAAGGAGCGCACTAAAATCGAGGTTCTCTTCTTCAATAGAGACTTTGCCAAACGCTATCCGGCCCGCATCGAATAGATCATCCAACATGCGCACCATGACGGCCGATTGGCGTTCGAGTGCACCACGCAAACGCTTCAGCCGTGGATCGTCCAGATTTAACAGATTCAGCGTATCCGTCGCGGAGCGAATCGCGGCGAGGGGGCTTCGTAGCTCGTGCGCGAGAATCGCAATGAACTCGTCCTTCTGTCGATCCTTCTCTTGGAGCGCAGCTTTCGCCTTTTTAAGCTCCTCCCGTTCGTTCAGCTCGCGCAGAGCTTTCAGCTCATCGAGCAGCCTGGCTCCCATCTCGCAGCGATCGGCTTCAGGGTCTTCCAGTAACAGCCGGGCCAATTCCTCATGTTGCCGCATCAGCTCCCGCATATCTTCTTCGGTCTCGATCTCGGGATGGGTCATCGTCCAATAGTGAGCTGTCCGGATGAATGCCAGCAGGCCTAGCAGGAACTCGACGCGGCGAGCGCCGAGAGCTTGCAACAGGGCCAATCGCGCGGTTTCGGCACGGGCAGGTTCACTGAAAAGCACCGATGCGCATGCGAACAGTAGGTCTTCCATTTCGGTTCGAGGAAGAGGCCAATCGGCAATTGGTTCCTGCAATTCTTGCAGGCGCCGAAAAACTGACAACATGTCGCGATTCCACGGCGTCGGCTGTTTAAGGAGCCGAATAACATCGGCGATGCTCTCGGCGGGTGCGTGTGGGTCGCCTGCCGAGCACCCGTGGCCGAGAAGAAAGCCAGCATGCCGCACGATGCAATAACGCACAGGACAAAGCCGCGAAAGCACTACGAACAGGCGTTCCTTGAAAAGCGCAGGAATCGGATTGTCTAGGTAAGCGGAAACGGCGAAAGACCACAGCTTCTGAATCAACTCAGGCGCAGCGGGAGCTGAGCGGAAGAAGTTGGGAAGAATGCCGAAGCGGCCGGTCACCTCAGCCTGGAAGGAAATCCGATCATCAGATGACCGTTCCATTCAGCATCTCACCCCGAATTGCGTTGGAGCTTCAAAGCCAACAAAGTTTCCTCAATCGACCATATTGGTGGGCAGCACCCATCTAAACCATCCTGGTCGCGACGTGATGGCCGGTAGGGTTTTCTTCCTTCGCCAGAGAGCCGCAACTCTTACCGTATAAATTCTTTCAGACAGCTTGGTCGGCTTCCACCAAAATGGTTCCCACCCGATCAGACTCCGGTGTTCGCGGAAGCAGCGCTCGGGCTGGGTGTGGATCCGGGTGCGAGGTGCGATCGCGATTCCGTCGCAACGCCAGCATGGCCTCAGGTCGTTCACAGCCGTTTTCGTAATTGATCTTCCCCCTCGCGTTCTGGCGCTCTTGCATACCCCAAGATCCAATGTAGCATCCGTAAAGCCGGTAAAGCGCGAGCGGGAGGGGCGCCATGCGCTGCTCGAGGTGTGGGTCCAAAACTCCGGAGACATCTTCCCAGCACACGACATGGGGACTGCGATTCGCTATGCCCATGTCGTCGCTCGCATTAACGGCGCTTGCCCTCGTCGCTGTCATCGAATTTACCTCAGCAGATACCTGTGCCCGCGAAGATCCTGAGCTAGTTCGAATCGCCGCCGCGAAGTTTCCCAGTCTGACGCATGCGGAGCGCGCGATGCTTGCATTCGCGCAGGCAGGCAATGTTGATCGCGCTCAATACGCAATAGCTGGTACGAGCGCAAATCCCGGGGATCCGAGCAACGATCCAAGGCACTCTGACGAATGGAGCAAGGATCGCGAGATCCGCCCGCAACTCATTCGTTGGC
>JAFAHS010000203.1 GCA_019237115.1 Deltaproteobacteria bacterium | reverse complement strand
TCACGATCGGAGTTGCCAGCGGACATCGCCTTGGGCCCTCTTCTCCCCGACGCCGTTTATGGCTTGCGAGGCACGGTTTACTTGGAAGCCGACACAATCGGAAGACTGATAAAGCTTGCATCGCTTTGCGTGTGCCAGATCCGCTGGGTCGCGCGGCGGTAACCCGCCGATCTGGCGTCGAATATGTTGGGAATGAAGGTCTGCGGATTCCGATCGTACAGCGGGAACAGAGTGGACTGCACCTGCACCATGATGCGGTGACCCGGCAGAAAGACGTGGTTCACGGTCGGCAGTCCGAAATGGTACAGCAGCGGCTTGTCCGGCGTGATTGCCTCCGGGTGCTCGAAGCTGGTGCGATATCGTCCGCGGAAAATGTCCAGGGAGATCGGCAGCTCATATCCGCCCATCGTGAGGTCGGAGGGCACTGTGGGGGGATAGACGTCAATCAGCTTGACCACCCAGTCGCTGTCAGTGCCGCTGGTTGAAGCAACCAGATTCACTTCCGGCCGTCCGCTTACGCGGATGGGCTTCGAGAGCGGGTCGGTCTCATAAGTCAGCACGTCCTGCCGTCCATCCACAAACCGCTGATCTCTCACCAGCCAGGTTCGCCATGCGTCCTCGTCAGCTTCATAGAAGGGACGCGGGGAGAACGGCACCGGCTTTGCAGGGTCGGAGACATACTCGTCATACTTCGTGGTCCCTGCGTCGGGCGCGGAGAACGACAGCTCGCCCTGGGCCAACAGATACAGCGGTTTCGCCTCGTTCGCGCAGCCCTTATCGCAACTCAGGGGCCAGGAGTCGAGACGATCCCAGTGGTTCTCGCCCGTGTTGTAGATGTAGACCGCAGGCGTATTGGCTTTGGGTGCGCCGTCCAGCAGATACTGATTGAAAAACGGCAGCAGAACGTCGCGGCGGAATTGCAGGGCGGTGTTCCCATCCCAGCGTAGCGCCCCGAGCGAGTATCCCTCGTAGTTCACCTGGCTGTGCCGCCACGGGCCCATGACCAGATAGTTCGCGTCGTTATTTTTGTCTTTAGGCTCCACGGCCTCGTAGCAGTGGATCGCGCCCCACATGTCTTCCTGATCCCACAATCCCTGCAGCCACATCACCGGCACCTTCAGCGGAGTCTTGGCCATGATCTTGTCCAGTGCTTGCCCCTGCCAGAAGGCATCGTACGCCGGATTCTCCTCGATCTTGCGCCAGAAGGGAAGCTGCTCCAGCCCTCCGTAGTGCGCGAAGTCTCCGGCCGAGCCCTGCTGAAGAAAGTTCGCGTAGTCGTCGTAGGCGAGGCGCGGGATTGCCGGGCCGCTGCCCCTGGCCGTGGTCTGCTCTGTGAAGTAGTCCAGATTGATCTGCCGGAACGCACCGTAGTGGAACCAGTCGTCGCCCATCCATCCATCGACCATCGGGCTTTCCGGCGCGGCCACCTTCAGCGCTGGGTGCGGATCGATCAGCGCCATAACCACCGTGAACCCTTCGTAGGACGAGCCAATCATCCCCACCTTGCCATTCGACTCCGGCACGTTTTTTACCAGCCAGTCGATCGTGTCCCAAGCGTCCTTCGTATCGTTCGGCCCGGAGGGATTCAGCGGTCCGGTCGGCGGGGGCGTCATGACGTACTCGCCTTCGGAGCCGTACTTGCCGCGCACATCCTGAAACACGCGGATGTATCCCGCTTTGACAAAAACATCGTCGCCTTCGGGCAGCGTGTCCAGCATGTACGGCGACTCGTTCCGATGAGCGCGACCTGCAGCATCGTACGGTGTGCGCGTCAGCAGAATGGGAGCACGCGTCGCACCTTTAGGAATCACAATGACGGTGTAGAGGTTTACACCGTCGCGCATCGGGACCATTGCGATTCGCTTGACGTAGTTGTAATCCGTCTCCGGAGGCGTGAACTTCGGGGGAATGTCCGGAGTCATCGGCGAGGTCTGCGCCAGTACATGGCCAGAAAAGAAAGCAATCGCCAAGGCCAGGGCGAAAGAGGTCAGCGGGTTCAGACGGCATCGCTCCATTTGATGGCTCCCTTGAAAAGTTTGTGAATCCAGGGCGCATCATATCGTGAAATGCGAGTTTCGAAGAATGACACTCGGCAGGATGAAGGAGTGACAACCGATGTAGTCTGGTATGCCGTGAAGTGATACGCCAAACAAATCGGCATTGACCATCTGGCAGCCCACGATCTTCGTCGCACTTGCGACCGCCTCTGCCATGAGGCCGGAGGCGAACTTGAACAGATTCAGTTTCTCCTTGGCCACGCGTCGGACCGAACGCTACATCGGATGCAGGCAAAACCTCAGAGAACCGTTCAATGATCGATTTCGAATCTCACTTTAGGGGTGGCGCGTGATAATCCGCGTGATAATCCGGTTTATCACGAGTCACGTCGCTGACACACTATGCAATTGGTGGCAGAGTTAAGAGAGTTTGACTCGCCCGCACTGATTCGTCAATTTTGCT
>JAFAHS010000352.1 GCA_019237115.1 Deltaproteobacteria bacterium | reverse complement strand
TGTGACCAGGAAGTCGCTCCCGCCGCCCGCCCGATTGCTCGCGGAAATCTGGCCTCCATGCAACCTGGCAATCTCACGGCAGAGGCTCAGTCCCAGGCCGCTGCCTTCACCGTTAGCGTGGGCACCCCGAAAGAAGCGATCGAAGATCCTCGGCAACTCCGCGGTATCGATTCCCGGACCGGTGTCCAAAATGTGCAGGGTCGCGGCTCCATGCGCTGCGGTGAGCAGCAACTCGATTTTGCCGCCGGACGGAGTGAATTTGAGGGCGTTGTCCAGCAGGTTGATTACCAAGCGGCGCAGGTGCGTCACGCTCCCCTCAATCCGCACACCTGCCCGCGCGCTGGCCTGGAGTGCGATATTGCGTGAGGCCGCGAGCGGTTCCACCGCGCCGACAACTTCATACACGATCTCCCCAAAGTCGATCGGTTTGCGGTCAATGGAGACCTCGCCGTTGAGCCGCGCCAACATGAGCAGTTCCTCGGCGATCTTGCAGAGTCCAACCACCTCCCGGTGCGCGTTGGTGAGGGCGGCCTGCTGCTCGGTGGGAGATCGATCGCGAGCGAGCGCTACTTCCAGCCCCGATCGCAGGACGGCCAGGGGGGTGCGCAATTCGTGTGCGGCATCGGATGCAAATCGTCGCTCGGTCGCCGAGGCACGCTCCAAACGCTCCAGCAGGGCGTTGATCACTTCGATCAATCGGCCGATCTCGTCGCGCACCGGTGGGGCTGCCAGGCGGCCGCGCAGATCGGTCGGCTCAATCGCTGCCAGCGATTTCGCCAGGGCGGCGATGGGAGCCAGCGCGCGGCTTGCAAGCAGATAGCCACCGCCAACGCAGAGTGCCAGTACCAGGGGAACGGTAAGCAGGAGGGTCTTGCGCAACCGCTGGATCGAGTCCCGCACCGGTGTGACGTCAACACCATCCTGCAGCACGGCAGGCTCACCTTGAAAGGTGAACGGAATTATCGCGAAGCGAAATGCTCGATTGGAGCTCATGACCAGGCCACGGAATTCGCTGTCAAGCGAGGGCGGCGGCGGGATCGCCCTGGGATCACCGAAATCTGCGATCACTCCGCTTGCGGTCACGAGGCGGACCCGACGGTGTGGTCCCACGTCGCGTTCCAAGCTGAGCCGACGGATGGTCTCACGGGCCTGCGCTACATCGGTGTGGCGCAGTTGTTCAGCGCTGGTATCGGCTTCCTCGAGCAACGCGGCATCCATCGGGCGCCATTGCTCGTGGGCAAAAAGCCGCAGCGCAGCATACGCCGAGATAGTCAGGATGGTGCTGAGTACCAGGGCCCAATAGATCGTCAGCCTGAGGCGGATACTCATGGCAGGGAGCGTGCTAGGGAGCCTTCATCGAGTAACCCACGCCGCGAACTGTCGAAATCAATGAATTCTTCGGGTCGGCGTCGATCTTCTGGCGCAGGCGGTTTACGAACACCTCGATGAGGTTGGTAAATACGTTGTAGCCGGAATCCCAAACCGTCTCGGCGATCATGTCGCGGGTAACGACTTCGCCGGCATGACGCATGAGGACTTCCAACAGCATCGCCTCTTTTGGCGAGAGCGCCAATGGTTTGCCAGCGCGCCGCGCGCGCCGCTTGACTGTATCGAATTCGAGATCGGCAACTTTGAGGAGCGGCGATTGTGCAGCCGGCCGGCGTCGCGCCAGCGCATGGATGCGGGCGAGCAACTCCACGAATGCGAATGGCTTTACGAGGTAGTCGTCGCCCCCGCTCTCCAGCCCGGTCACGCGATCATCGACCGATCCGCGCGCAGTGAGAAACAGGACCGGAGTGGAATCGCCGTTCTTGCGTCGCTCGCCGAGAAACTCAAGCCCGCTTTTTCCGGGTAGGCCGATATCCAGCACCATCAGGTCGTAGTCGTGACGGGCCAGAATGAGCTCGGCTTCCTCCGCCGACTTGACCCAATCGAGTGCAATGCCTTCTTCGGTGAGCCCCTGGCGCAGATTACCCGCCAGGCGCTCTTCGTCCTCAATGAGCAGCAGACGCAACGGCTGCATGCCCACAATGCTGGCACGCCGCCCCCGGCAGTTAAAGCAGGCTGGTCTTCAGGTCGGTCTAGATTGCAAACGAGATCACTCCGGCCGCCACCAGTGCCCCCGCCCAAATGCTATCCAGATTTATCCAGGCACTGCGCAGAATTGCGAGACCCAGCTTTTCATAAACCAGCAAGGCGATGGTGCCCATCACCGCTACCATTGTCCCGGTATGCAGCAGCACCACTGCGATTGCTTGCACCACGGAAGTGCCATGCGCAAAGGCCACCATGTGGTGATGCATGTGCGGCATCGGAGCGATCGCGGGATTCAGGCCGAGCAGAATGGGGAACAGCATAAGTCCGGCACCGTGGGCCGACGCCATCAGGAAAGACCACAGCCCCAGTTCGCCGAAATTCACCCGCATCGCAATCCATCGTGGGTGTGCCCGTGGGCGCAGGAAGCGGAATGCGCCGAACAGGATCAGCGCCACCGCACCGGCCGGTTGGAGCCATTCAATGGCGACGACGGATTGAAGCGCCGCCACGATCGCGACGACCAAGCCGATCGAGACCAGGTGACCGATCGCGATGGGCACGAGCGCCCACAGGACCCGCGCCCGGCTGCGGTCTTGCAGCCCGAGCGCGACCGCGAAAAGCCATCCCATCGATGGGTCGATACCGTGGTAGGCGCCGAGCGCAGCGACTGCCAGCCACGGCCACGCATCGCTCACGGATAGCAATAGGAATCGGATGAGGCGTCGCCGCCCTCGAGATGAATCTGATGCGGCCGCTCACCCTCGAACTTGATGTAGAAGTCCTTGTCGAGCGTCAAACCTCCGGCCGGGTTCGCGTCGGCCTTGGCAATCCATCCCCTAACGCCCTCCGGGTAAAACTGCGCATCCCAGGAACCGTACAGGGAGTTGCTGAAGTAGATTCGTTTGCCGTCGCGGCTCATCTCCACCATCTGCGGAGCGCCGTTGAGCGGACCGTCCTTGGGATGCGCTGCGTGCGAAACGATTCCACCCAGGCGGAGGCTGCCGGTAAGCTTGGGATTGTGAGGATCGCTTACATCGTATTGTTTGAAGTCACCAGTGCCCCAACACGAGACGTAGAGGAACTGATCGTCAAGGCTCAGATTAAGATCCGTGACAAGCGGCGGGACGGCCTTGAACGGTTTCAGCGCCGGCGGGAGTGCCGCGGGATCGGCGGGCTCGGCGGGAATTGTGATGGCTTTTTTGATTGACCAGTCATCGCCTTTGCGATCCCACAACCAGACCGAGGCAGATAGGTCTTTGGTCGAAATCACCACCCCGACGAAGCCATAGGTCTTGGTCGGGTCGTGCGAGGGACGCAACTCGAGCGCCATCTGGTGTTCCGCCCCAATATCGAGCGATGTCAGATGACGCCGCCTGCGGAGGTCCCAGATATGTACTGCGTGACCGTATTTGCCGCCGAGCAGGAGATCGGGATTAATCCCGCTTTCAATCATGTTCGGTGTGCCCCATTCACTCGTCACGGCGACATCGTGGCCGAGATGCCACCAGAAATCGTAGGCGAGATATTGGGGACCGCGGTCGACTTCCCAACGGCCCAGCACGTCGAAGCTTTCGTGATCGAGCAGAAAAATTCCCCCGGGACCATCGCCTTGGGGCGTGCCCAAGGCGCTCATATAGATAGCATCCGGCCCGCAATGGATCGTGTGCGGACGGCTGTACCCGGTCCGTTCGGCCAGTTCCTCGGGTTCGATCACGCGCACGATACGCGGGCGGCGAGGGTCGGGCTTGGTATCAAAAATGTAGATGCGCGAGGAGCGGAGCCCCGGAACGATCAGGTAGCGGCGTTCGACATGGGGATGCGGCGCGTAAGGACAGAGCGCGGCGCTGCAAGCATTCCATCCGAAGTGGTGCAGCTCATCGCCGACCGAGGAAACCTCGGTTCGACCTACCACCTGCGAGTAGGTCTGTGATCCGGGATCCAGGTCGATCACACAGAGCGCGTCGTGCCTGCCATTCTGCGCAGTAGGATTGAAGGTCACCACGTAGCCCAACTTCTCGCGCGGCGCGCTCATCGCCATTTTGGGGGATGGATAGAAGGTCTGATCCGGTTTCCAAAGAGCCATAGCCTTTGCTCGTGTGTTGAGAGATAAGGTTGACCTTAGCCCAGCTGCGGAATTACCGACAAGAATGATCGTGTTGTCATTCGAGTCGAACAAATGAACAGACTGTAAAGCACAATACCGGAACATAAGGGAGCACGGATCGAACATGGCATACAAGCAAATCGAATATGAAAAACACGACGCGATCGCCCGTGTTATTCTGAACCGCCCGGAGTATCGCAATGCGCAGTCCCGTGTGTTGCTGGAAGAGATGGACGATGCGTTCAATGAGGCGAATGCCGACGATGACGTGCGCGTGATAATCCTGTCCGGGCGGGGAGAACATTTCTCGTCCGGGCATGACTTGGGCACCCCCGACGAAAAGGCAGACGCGCAGCGCCGGCCGTACGGAAAAGGTTTGCGGGCGATCTATGAGCGGTCCCGGCGGCTATTTCTCGACAACACGCTGCGCTGGCGCGATCTCGACAAACCAACCATCGCACAGGTGCATGGCTATTGCATTTTTGGCGGATGGATGTTCGCAGCCGCCATGGATTTGATCGTAGCCGCGGAAGACGCGATGTTCCTGCCCTCGCTACTCCAATATTTTTCGATTCCGTGGGACGTACCCATTCGCAAAGCTAAGGAAGTCCTGTTCCAGAGCCGCTTCGTGAGGGCTGAGGAGGCGGCCCGCCTCGGTTTCGTAAACCTGGTGGTGCCTCGTGAAAAGTTGGAGGAAGAAACGCTGGCCCTGGCGAAGCGGATCGCCGAGAGCGATCGCATGACACTCAAGATGCTCAAATTCGCGCTCAACAACGCTCAGGATGCCATGGGCTTTCGAACCGCGGTCCGCAATGCGCACTCACACCACATGCTGCTGGGGATGGGACCGTATCTGCGTGACGCGGATCAGGGCAAGTTACCAAAACGAATGCCCGGAGTTGGACAGGCGCTGGACAAGCTCGGCAAGTAGCTCACATCCGTTGAAACCGGCCGCGTCCCTCGCCTGTCGCGCCGGAGTCGGAGGGGAGCGGAAATAATTCTGCGCTGCAAGTCAGCTCGGGCTCAGGGATCCGGCTCGTTGGCGGCGACTCCGGGGCCGCTTTCCTCGCGCAACTTAAGCCTGCGCAAACTGAATAAGCGGTTAATTTTGACCGTCATACTAGATGACCATGTCGGTAAAATGGGTCGCCGCAGGTGTGCGTAGCGCAGGCTTGCAGAGACCCACTATTTACGTGATTTAATTGATTGCATAGGGTGGGCGAGGTGGCATCTCTTTGAAGGGGACGAGAGATGTCGCCGCGAGCCGGTCCGGAGAGGGGAGGAGATGAGCAAGAACTCGAGCAGGCATCAAGAAAAGCACATAAACCGGCGCCAGTTTCTGAGCATGGGCTTAGTAAGCGCTGCGCCGCTTGTGGTTCCGGGCGCGGCGTGGGCGCGGATGAACGTTCAGACTTCTGCCGCCAGCAAACGAGAAATGGCGCGCAGCCTCAGCTTTTACAATTTGCACACCGGCGAACGCCTCACCACGGTATATTGGGAAAAGGGTGAGTACGTCCCGACCGCGCTCGACCAAGTCAACTACATTCTTCGCGACTTTCGGCAAAACGAAATCAAGCCCATCGATCCGACTTTGCTCGATTTGCTGGTCGCGCTTCGCGACCGACTGCAGTCCCAGGCAAATTACGAAGTCATTTCCGGGTATCGTTCACCGCTCACCAATGCAATGCTTCATTCCCGAAGCGAGGGAGTTGCCGCGCACAGTCTGCACATGGAGGGCCGCGCGATCGACATCACCTTGCCCGGCCGGCCGCTCGGCCTTGTTCGCCTCGCGGCGCTTTCGTTGCAGCGCGGCGGCGTAGGTTACTATCCAGATCGCTTCGTGCACGTGGACACGGGCCGCGTGCGCCGTTGGTAGGCCTCCCCCTTCATCCAGGGCGATGTCAGGTCAAGTGTGGCCCGCGAGGGGCCACAACCATCCTCTGACGACGGGTGGCGGTTACTTGGTGGCAACCGCCACCAGACGTTCCGCGCGGTGGTCGTAGGGAGTTGCGGCCAGGCTTCCGTAAGTCGCAACTTCGGGGAACCCTGCTTGCTTGAGTAACATGCTCAGCTCGACCCCGGAGTAGGGCCGCACCACCAGGGTGGATTCGCGCCGTTCGGCTCCTCGCAGCTGGACCCAGTGAGATTCGAGTTTTGACCATCCGTCGAGCACGCGCCGTTCCTCGATCACGATGGTGCCATCCGCGCGTTGGTTCCAATCGCGCTCGCGAAATTTGGCCGCGATTACTTCCTTGCCGTTTATGTCGATCGCGAGCTTTGCGCCAGGACGCAAAGACTCGTAGACGTTGCGTGCGACGCGCAAATCGTCGGCGGCATCCTCGAAGTAGCCGAACGATGTGAACATGCTGAGCGCACCATCAAATGCCTCGCCCCGCGCAAACGCACGCATGTCGGAGTGAACGAAATCGATGCTCAGGTTTTCCCGCGCGGCACTCTCCCGCGCCTGCTCAAGATAGCTAACGGTACGGTCAACCCCGGTCACCCTGAAACCCCGGCGCGCAAATTCAAGGGAGTGGCGCCCAATGCCGCAGCAGAGATCCAGCACCTGAACGCCCGGGCCAAGCTTCAGCAGGGCGATCAACTGATCGACCTCGGCACGCGTCTGCTCAAGACGTGCGGGGTTGAACATGTAGTCGCGAAACGTTTCCCAGAAGCTGTCGTCGTCGTACCAGTCGGCCATCGCCACTAACCGCCTCGATTTAACGCCCTAGCCGAGACTCCTGTTCCGGCACCGAATGTGACCTTGGGGAAACGAAAAGCGTTGAGGGCATGCCCCTCCCTTGCAGCTTCTTCTAAATCAGCTGGCAACAGGATGCGTGCCCGGGTCAGTCAGGCATCTCTCTTCGCGGGGCGCGGTATTGGCGCTTCGCTACATGACCTTGCGCAAGAAATCGAAGATGCGTTTTTGCGCTTCGCCGCATGCCGACAGATTCGACATCTGCAGAAAGCCGTGCGGCATCTCGTCGAAGATGTGCAGCTCATGACGGATGTCCGCGCGCTTAAGCGCCTCGGCGATTGCGTGCGACTCGGGCAGCAGCGTATCCGCAGTCCCGCATACGACGAACGAGGGGGGCAGGGCGCCGGGCTTGACTGCTCCCAGCGGGCTCACCCGCGCGTCCTTCAGCAGGGAGGGAAAGTTGGCACTTCCCACGTATCCTTTTGCCATTCCATCCATCGTGCCCTTGGCTCGTTCGAGGGTCGCCGGGAAATCGTATACGCCGTAAATCAGAATCGCGGCCTTGGGTTTGGGTCCCGAATAGTTTTCGGCCGCCAGAGCGGTCAGCGAAGCAGCGGTGAGGTTGCCGCCGGCCGAATCTCCGCCCACCGCGATCCGGTTGCTATCGCCGTTCCAGCGCCCGGCGTGGTCGGCGGTCCACTTGATCGCGAACACGCAGTCTTCCAGGCCCGCCGGGAACGGATGCTCCGGCGCCAGCCGATAGTCCACGTTGATGGTCAGGAAACCGGCTTCGGCGAACTGCATGCCAAGTTTGCGATGGGTCTTGGGGCTGCCGGCGACCCAGCCGCCGCCGTGCAGATAGACCACCACCGGAAATGGTCCGCTGCCTTTGGGGATGGCGATATCGGCGCGTAAATTGGGACGCAACTCGACACCCTCGTGCAGGGCGCCGATCTCTGGCAGGTCCTGGTTCATCATCGGAGAGAAAGTGTCCACCGCGCTGCGCAATCCCGGAATGTCGGTGGGAATCGGCGCGGCAGCAAGTGCCTTCAGAAATTCTCGTTCTTTTTCCGTCATGGTCGTCCTCCCGATGGTCTAGTGGGTAAACAAGCTCTACTCGCAAAGCCCTGATTTGGGCAACCGGGTTGGAAGCTTGCTCCGCCGTCCACACGGCCCGCGGCGGCCATGCGGTGACGGTCATTTCCGTAGATCGCAAGCAGGGCGCGACGAGTTTTTCCCGACGCGCCGTTGCGCTCACTGCAAACGGAGGCGAGCTATTGCTGGGCGCCCTGACCGACTGCGGCTTTCACCAGGGTCTGCAGTTCACCGCTCTCGTAGAGTTCGCGGATGATGTCGCATCCGCCGATGAACTTACCATCTATGTAGACCTGCGGAATTGTCGGCCAGTTGCTGTAACGCTTGATTTCGTCGCGCAATTCGGGGTCGGCGAGTACGTCGGTGGTCCCGAATGGCACACCCAGTTCCTCGAGAATTTGTACCGTCGCCGCGGAGAATCCGCACTGTGGAAAACTTCGGGTACCTTTCATGAAGACTTGGATCTTGTTGCCGTGGATCGCCGACTGGATTCGTTCAAGTGCCTCGGACATTGCTCCTTACCTCCGGTTTTCGTACTGCGCGGGCGTGAGAGTCTTAAGCGAGAGTGCGTGCACCCTCACTCGCATCGCTTCGCCAAGTGCTTTGTATACCGTTTGATGCCGTTCGACGAGGCCCTTGCCCTCGAACACCGCACTCACGATCAGTGCGTCGAAATGGTCTCCGCCACCGGTGGTGTCTCGGACCTCGACGTGAGCGTCCGGAATTCCCAGCCGGATCAGGCTTTCAACTTCCTTGGCGTCCATTCCCGGTTATTTAACCGACTACCGTGGCGCGATTCCACACCTCAACCACCCGTATTGGCGCGGTTCTCAGATGCTTACGGAATTGTCGTCCTCGCTGTCTTTGGGACCTTTCCGGCCGGAACCTTTCATCAGATCCCTGGCGGTTTCGCTCAGTTCGCCGGGCCTTCCGGCGCCCATCACCTTTTGCACCAGGCGGCCGTCGGGACCGATGAACAGAGTCGTGGGGATCGCCTCGACCCCCAGGGAATTGACCACCGGTTCACTCGCGACCAGCACCGGATAGTTGATCTTGAACTTGCGCACGAAAGGACCGATATCACGAACACCATCGCCCTGGATGGTGTCACACGCAACCCCGATGATCTCGAGGCCCTTGGATTTGTGGTAGCGCTCATACAGCTCTTTCAATTCCGGGATCTGCTTGCGGCAGGGCGGACACCAGGTGGCCCAGAAATCGACGATCACCGGATGGCCGCGAAACTGGCTGAGCCGCATCGGGTTGCCATCCAGGTCCTCCAGCTCGAAATCGAGGGCGCTCGCCGCGCGAATGGGAATCACGCTTTGCGCAAAACCCGGCATGGAAACCGGCGAGCCAGCGATCGCAGCCGCCACCAGTAACAACCCGAGCCCGAACTTGATCGGCATCCGGGAAGGGGTTCGCGTGGGAAGGAAGTGGTCCGCCACCTTACACCTGCTCGACGACCGTGGCGATTCCCTGACCGATGCCTATGCACATCGTCGCGACACCCAGCGCTACACCACGTCGGCGCATCTCGTGGGTCAGGGTTACCATCAGCCGCGCGCCCGAGCACCCCAGTGGATGTCCCAGGGCCACGGCGCCGCCGTTCACATTGAGTTTCTCTTCGTCGATCTTGAGGTCGGTGTTACACGCGAGGACCTGTGCGGCAAACGCCTCGTTGATTTCGAACAAGCCGATATCCTTGACATCGAGACGGGCGCGGCCGAGCGCCTTACGGGTTGCGGGAACCGGACCCCATCCCATGATCTCGGGGCGCACGCCGACCACGGCGGTGGCGCGAATTTTGGCGAACGGCCTGAGCCCCAGATCGCGTGCACGTTCCGCGCTCATCAGGAGGACGGCGGCGGCGCCATCACTGATTTGCGAGGAATTGCCGGCTGTCACCTGTCCGTCGGGCTTGAACGAGAGTTGCAGTGCGGCGAGCTTCTCAAGGCTGGTCTCGGCGCGGGGGCCCTGGTCGACGTCGACGGTGGAGCCGTCGGGCAGCTTGATGGGAACGATCTCCTCCTTGAAGCGATCGCGGGCGGCGACAGCCCGCTGATTGGAGCGAAGCGCAAAGGTATCCGACTGCTGGCGGGTGATCTTGTACATGTCCGCAAGCCGCTCCGCGGTAAGACCCATGAAGAACATGTCGCGCGGAAACATATCGAGCAGTTTGGGATTCGGCACGATCCCCGAACCCATCGGCACGTGGGTCATGTGTTCAACTCCGCCCGCGACCGCCACTTCGCCGGCGCCAACCATGATCGCGTGGGCAGCGGAGTTGAGCGCCTGCAGGCTCGAGCCGCATTGCCGGTCGATCGTGGTGCCAGCGACTTCGACCGGCAGCCCCGATAGCAGCGCGATCATCCGGCCGAGGTTCAGACCCTGCTCGCCCGATTGATTCGCACAGCCGAACACTACGTCTTCGATCTCGGCCGGATTTACTTTGGGATTTTTCTCAAGCAGGCGGCGTATGCAGTTCACCGCCAGATCATCGGCACGGATGTCTTTGTAGTAACCTTTGTCCCTGGCAGCTCTGCCGATCGGCGTTCTTACGCCATCGACCACGACGACTTCGCGCACGATGGATATTCCTCCATTTGCTGGATTCGCCCCGACCCGGGAGGCGCCCGAAAAGGTGCCTATATGATACTCCGCTTGCGCAACTCGGAAAGGCGCCAAGAATCATAGCCGAGCACCCGCTCCAACACGGCGTCGGTATGTTCGCCGAGCGAAGGTGCACGGGTCACCGGCATCGCCTTCGACCCGGTGTTCTTGAATGGAGAGCCCGGTACGATCAGATCCGGATACCCGGGATGGTCCGCCCGCAGAATCATGCCACGCTCCTCCAGATGCGGGTTGCGGGTCACGTCCTCGACGTTCGCAATTGGAGCGCAAGGCACCGCGGCATCGCTCAGCAGGCGAAGCCAATGATCGCGCGGCCTGGTCATGAACCAGCGTGCAAGGATTGCCTCGAGTTCCAGATGATGCGCGGTGCGGTCGGCATTTCGGATAAAGCGCGGGTCCTCCTTCAACTCCGGCTTCCCGATAGCGTCGCACATTCGCTGCCAGATGGCTTGGTTGCCCGCGCCCGCTACAAAGAAGCCGTCGGATGCGCGGAATTGCTGAAACGGCGTGATGGACGGATGGCGGGTCCCGAGCGGTCCCGGCACCCGCCCCGAGACCGAATAGCGCGCGAGCGCGTCTTCCAGCATCGCAACCTGGCAGTCGAGCATCGCAACGTCGATATGCGCGCCCTTGCCGTCGCGGTCGCGAATCCGCAGTTGGGCCAGGATCGCCGAAATTCCATACAGCGCGGCGCAGAGATCACCGATTGAAACCCCGCAGCGGGTGGGATCGCCGTCGGGCGGTCCGGTGATGCTCATGGTGCCGCCCAGCGCTTGCGCGACGATATCGTAGGCGGGCGCCGCGGCCATTGGTCCGGTCTGCCCAAACCCGGAAATTGAGCAAAGAATCAGTCGGGGATTGGCCGCCGTCAGGGCGGGGTACCCGATGCCGAAGCGCTGCATGGTGCCGGGCGAAAAATTCTCAACTACTACGTCAGATTTTGCCGCCAGCGAGAGGAATATCTCCACCCCTTCTTCCCGGC
Source organism: Deltaproteobacteria bacterium (assembly GCA_019237115.1). GTDB lineage: Bacteria > Desulfobacterota > Binatia > Binatales > Binataceae > JAFAHS01. The sequence continues at coordinate 34,904 of JAFAHS010000352.1, read as the reverse complement.
GCAGGTCGATGGTAACGCTCTGTTTGCCGCGATTGACGCTGTAGTAGTAGCCGGAGTCTCCGTTGGGAAGCAGCGGCGCAAAGCCGCGCGAGTCGTCCCCGCGTCCGGGTAGTTCAATCTTGATGACCTCGGCGCCGAGGTCGGCGAGGTTCATGGTACAGAATGGACCGGCCAGCACCCGAGTGAGGTCCAGCACGCGAATCCCGGCCAAAGGTTTGTCTTCGATCATCGCTTAAGAGCCGTCTCCCCAAGTGTCCGCAGTTAAGTTGTTCCGGCCCTCAGGTCTGTTCGAGGCATTGCCCGCAGGAAGAGGCCCGAAGCGACCAGGCCCTTCTCGGTTCGCGAACGCGGTTGGCGGTTCGCATTAACCAGCCGCATGCACCGCGCCGGGGCTCATCGATTGTGCCAGCGTGGGAAGTGAACACGCTCTTCCTTAAAATAACCGTTCGTCGCAGCAGATCTAGCGCCGCCGTTGGCGCGCGGCTTCGCTCGTGCGCATCGCTTCCGCCGGGGTTACGATGAGCCGCGGCTCCTCGCGCGCCCGTTGCTGTTCCTCGGCCACCACATGGCCAAGTTGCATTCGGATAAATCCGATAAAGAATGGGACGCGCTTCAGCTCTGCGCCCTCGAGAATTCTGGCTGCCGCGGCGGCTGCCCAGCCGGCCGCTTCGCGCCTGCCGTTCTTGTTCAGGTAATAGGCGAGGTCCTCAAATCGCCTCCGGATGCGCGCACCGCCCTCCGCGCTCAGCAGATCAGTGATGGCGCGCTCGACAATCTGGGCGACCCTATCCTGCTGCTGCATTTGGTTGAGGACGATCGTGCTTTCGTTGGCGCGGTTGAGTTCTTCCACGTAAGGAGCGACCAACGTGGCCGCCAGCTTCCATTCAAGCAGCGCGGGCTCCTTCAGCAGATCGGGCGAGGGATCTCTCGACGCTTCCGCAGCGAGTTCTGAATAGATCGGATGTTGGAAGTCGGTCGGCGGCGGCGAGGTGATGAGTTCCGCGCGCAGGGCCAGGAAGTTCCCCACCTTGCCGCGACGCGCCTCGGGCGTGTGCCGATAGGCGTCGCAGAGCAGGAAGTCCGCCAACCGCCAGTCTGCCTCGACCAGGCGCATGCCGGACCGTCGCTCAATCTCTTCGCGCTCCTGGCGCAGTTCCCGACGTGTGATGTTGCCCGCGATCGCGCCGACCAGCCCTTCGTCCTCGGAGGTAATTCCCCACAGTCTCATCATGCCTCCCTGGGGACGGGGTTTGGTTATCCAGACTATCCGGGCGCCCTCGCCATCAATGGGGGACAACAGGGCGCTCAGGTTGGAAGCGTCTGCTGCGACCGCCGTCGGGCGTGGCGCGGATACACGGGGTTCGATTGGAGGTTCGATACCGCGCTGATGCAGTTTGAACAGCGAGCGACGAATCTCGCGGCGCAGCGGTCCCGCCGCTGCCCCTTCCATCTCGGCGAGCATTGCCGCGGCACCGTCGTCGGCTATGTTGCCGAGCGCGCGCGCAATTGCGGTGGACGGAATATCGGAGGCAGCCCGCAATTCGCGCAGTTTCGCGAGGGCATTTGGGGCCGGCGCCGCGGGATCAAATCCGGCAGCGACCAAAGCATCGTCCGGGGCAGACACCTGGCTAGACTATGTGACGTTCTGTTCGCTTGTCCAAGGGAACAGAAAAGGCTGCGACCAGCGGCCCAGATGGGCAACCGAGGTGGGCCCGGCAATTTTCCGCCCAAACCTGGCGGAAGGTCTGGCTGATCATCCAAGACAGGCCCGCGCACCGCCATCTGCTTGGTTTGCCCAACCCGGCTGGTCAATCCTCTGCACTCTCCGAGACGATCCGGTTTGAGAATTGAACGAACGTTTAGCTAATGTTGGAGGCTGCGCGCCGGCGCAATTCAACCGGAGCAAGGGAGTCGGCTGCCATGATGACCGGAGAACAATACAAGAAGAGCTTGAACGACAATCGCGAAACCTTCTTCGAAGGTGAGCGAGTCCGTGACCTCGTGACGCATCCGGTCCTCGGGCCCTGCGTTTCGCGAGTGGCGGCGGGTTATGATCGCTGGTATTCGCCCAAGCCAGACGCGGTCAGCCCACTGATGGCGATTCCACATTCCGCCGCGGAGCTCAAAGATCGCATTCCGCTCACCCACGAATCCGACATAGTCTCGGCGGTCACCTACCAATCGATCATGACGCTGACCACGGCGGCCACCCGCATCGCCGACACGCTGCCGCAGTACTCGGAACGCATTCGTAGCTATGTCCAGGGCGCACAGCACCGCGACATCCGAATAGTCGAATGCATTACCGACGCGAAAGGCGATCGAAGCCGTCCTCCCGGCAAGCAGGACGATCCCGATGCGTATACGCACGTGGTCGATCGCCGCAAGGACGGAGTCGTCATCCGGGGCGCCAAGCTGCACATCACGGGCGCATCGCTCAGTCACGAGTTGATGACGATTCCGACCAAGGCGATGAAGCCGGGGGAAGAGTCCTACGCGATCGCGTGCGCGGTGCCGGTCAATTCGCCGGGCGTCAAAATCGTCGATACCACCTACGCACCCCGGCATCCCGACAGCCGGGTGTTCCCGGTTTCTTCCAGGAGTCACATGCCGGAAGGGTTTGTGATGTTCGACGATGTCTTCGTGCCTAACGAGCGCATCTTCCTCGACGGTGAGTTCGCGCAGGCCGCGGTGTTCGCGCACTCGCTGGGGTTGTGGGAACGGTTAGGTGGTCTTTCCGCTATGGCGGAAGAGGCGGATCAGCTGGTCGGGTTTGCGCAGCTAATCGCGGAGGCAAACGGTCTGGCCAAGGAGAGCCACATCAAGGAGAAAATCTCCGAGATGATAATTCATGCAACACTGGTCCGCGCCGCTCTGGAAGCCGCTATCGCGAATTGCAGCGTCACCCCCGAGGGGGCGTTCCCCGACGAGCTCTACACCAACGCGGGCAAGTACCACGCGGCCGCCAACTATAACGCGATGGTGCGCCATCTCCACGACATCTCGGGTGGATCGGTGCTGACCGCGCCGTCGATTGCCGATTTCGAAAACGAAGTGACCGGCCCGCTGCTGCGAAAATACATGGGCACCATGAACGGGGTCGATGGCGAGTACCGCGCGCGCCTGTTCCATGCGATTCGCGACCTGACGGCCGACGCTTACGGCGGATGGAAAGCGGTGACCAACGTGCAAGCGGGCGGCGGCCTTTACGCGCAACGCATCGTGACGCGGAGGTACTACGACCTGAAGAGCGCGAAGGAAAAAGCCCTGCACGTCGCGGGAATCAAGGACAAGGCGCCTGGCAACTAAACTGGTCTCGTAGAGTACCGGGGTTCGCCCGTTCACCACGCTTCGGCGGTCGCCGACTTCGACCGACCGGACCCCGTCCGCGGGCCATGAGCGCGTGGATTCGAGCGCGGTTTGGCGCACGTGCCACGCTCCGAATCCCCATTCGTCGCCGCTCGGTCTTGTTTGCAGACCACTCACGAGCACGGGTGAGCGTGTTTCCACGTGGGATTTCTCTCGGTGGAGTATGTTCCGGTCAATGGCTTAGAATGTGCTGGCACTCGGCGTCGCGTTCCGATCGGGCTCTCCGTGAAGACCGTGGGGGTCGACTGGGAAAGGACCAAGCGGAATGAAAATCGGCGGATTCTATGAGCATCAGCTTCCACGCCCGTGGACGCGCGATTCAGAACATCAGCTCCTGAAGAAAGCGCTGGAACAGGTCGAGCTGGCCGACCGCAGCGGCTATGATTACGTGTGGGCGACCGAGCATCATTTCCTGGAAGAATATGCACATTCCTCGGCGCCGGAGATCTTCCTGGCGGCCTGCGCGGCGCGCACCAAGAACGTCAGAGTCGGGCACGGCATCGTGCAGATGCCGCCCTATATCAATCAGCCGGCGCGGGTCGCCGAGCGTATCGCGACCCTTGACCTGATAAGCGACGGTCGATGCGATTTCGGCACCGGCGAGGGCGCGTGCGAGGTCGAGTTGGGCGGGTTCTCGGTACCGCAGGAAGAGAAACGCGCGCTGTGGTTGGAGGGGCTGCAGACCGCCGTGCGGATGCTGGTTGAGGAGCCGTTCACCGGTTTCGAGGGCAAGTATATCAAGGCTCCCAGCCGTAACGTGGTGCCCAAGCCGCTCCAGCAGCCTCACCCTCCGTTGTGGCTGGCGTGCTCGCGGCGCGAAACGATTCTGCTCGCGGCCAAGCTCGGCATCGGTGCGTTGACCTTCGCGTTCGTCTCCCCGGACGAATCTCGCCAGTGGGTGCGCGACTACTATTCGACGCTCGAAAACGAGTGCGAACCGGTCGGCTATGCGATCAACCCCCAGATCGCAATGGCCTGCCCGTTTCTCTGCGATCACAACGAGAAGCTGGTCCGCGACATGACACACGAACACCACGGCTTCTTCATGTACGGGCTCGGCCACTACGCTTTCTTCGGGCAGCACGAACCGGGCAAGACCAATCTCTGGGAGAGCTACAAGAATCAGCCGGTCAAAGTAACAATTGACGACCCTCTGGCCTCGGCGTCGCACGTGCAAAACTGTGTGGGCACACCCGAGCAGATTCGGGCGACGCTGCGCGGTTTCGAAGAATCCGGGGTGGACCAGGTCCTGTTTCTCTCGCAAGCGGGCAAGATTCCCCACGAACTGCTCATGTCCTCGATAGACCTGTTCGGTCGCGAAGTCCTGCCCGCGATCAAGGAACGCGACCATCAGCGCGCCAAAGAAAAAGCTGCACTGGTGGAGCGGCTCAGCGAGAAGGCGATGAAACGCAAAACCAAACCCACGCCACCGCAGGCGCCGACCGTGATCCGCGCGGCCGGACATCACTAATCTGGGGAGGAGCGACGAATGATGCGGCGCGGGACCCGGTTCGGATCGCTCGAGAATTACGAAAAGGGTGGGGTAGAGGTTATCAATGACGATCCGCGCAACTACGCCTTTTCGAACATCTTCGAAGTCGCGTCGAAGGCCGAGGCCTACGAGAAGATCGCGGTCGGCAAAAATCTGAAATATGTGCTCGAAGCGATTCGTGCCGAGGGCACTTCCCCGTGGTACGCGACCTCGCACGACGAAGCGGCGATCGTCATGGACGGCGAAATCGAAATTCGCCTCGTCAAGCTGGAAGAGAAAATCGTTGCCGACGATCATGAGGGGACGACGATTCTCGAGGGTGCGCCCAAGGGAAAGAAGATGGGTCACATCGTCGCGCGGCGCGGCCACATGGCTCTGCTGCCGAAGGGGGCGGCGTATCAATTCCATGCGGCAAAGCCCGGAGTGATCCTGCTGCAGACCATTGTCGGCGATCTGACAGCGGAGCGCTGGAAGGACATCTGCCAGAAGTAGTCGGAGAGCTTTATGAGCGATGCAAAAGCGGACGGGGCAAATGACTACGGGTATAGAAGGTTCACCCTCAGCAAATTCAATTTCGAACGCGACGAGTACTTCGCACACATCACCTGGCCGGGCGGCTCGCACACCATCTCGGTCGACCGATTTCTGCGCGCGCTGATGCGCGACGTTGCCTGGAACTTCTTCTACGGGACGGTAAACTTCGACGAGGTCTTCGGCACGACCAATCATTACGGCACCGTCGATGTGTTCGGGGGTCTCTACAACGCGGGCTATCGCGCGAGGAACAAGCAGTTCGTCGAGACTCTGAATGGCGATTCGGTCCGCTCGACGTTCGCTGCGATGCTCGAGGACTGGACCAACGAAGGATTCGATCCCTTCGCCGCGCCCGAGGAGACCGGCACCCCATTCGGCGCGAAGCACGGCAGCAATCTCGCCGCGCTGCGAAGGAATCGTGTCGTGGCGCAGCGGATGGTCGGGCTCAAGGGCGATACGCCGCTTCGCTCCGATGCGAACGGCAATCCCGTCAATCGCCAATTCAGCGACGTCGATCAGAGCGAGCCTGAAGTTCACGCCGAGCCGGGCTTCGAAAATGAAGTGCATGCGTTCAACTTTTTCGCCTACCTCTCGCGCTCGGATGTGACGTGGAACCCGTCGATTACGTCGGCGGTCAAGAACAGCCTGCTCTGCCCGACGACCGAGGAGTACATGCTGCCGATTATCCACGGCAATGATCGCGTCGAATGGTTCGTGCAATTGAGCGACGAGATTCATTGGGACGTGCAGGATCGTGAGACCGGCGCGCCGCGCGCCCGAGTCGTGATGAAGCCGGGAGACGTGGCCGCGATGCCGGCGAATATCCGTCACCAGGGCTACTCGCCCAGGCGCTCGATGCTGCTGGTGTGGGAGCACAACGATTCGTCCCTGCCGGAGCTGTACGCGAACAAGAAGCTAAAGCCGAATCCGGTGGATTTTTGATCGCACGATGCGGTTTCAAACGCGACTATTCATTGGCGGTGAATTCGTCGACGCGGTCGAAGGCGGCCGAATCGAGGTGCTCAATCCGCACGACAACTCCCGGCTCGCCGAGGTAGCCGAGGCGCGTGCCGCCGATATCGATCGCGCCGTCGCGGCGGCATCGCAAGCGTTTCCCGGATGGCGCGCGACCGCAGCCGCCGATCGCGGACGCCTGCTCCTGAAGCTGGCGGATGCGATCGAAGCGCACGCGGCTGAGCTTGCCGAGATCGAAAGCCTCGACACCGGTCATCCGATTCGCGACTCGCGCGGCCTCGACGTTCCGCGCACCGCGGCGACGTTCCGCTACTTCGGCGGCATGGCCGACAAATTCCAGGGCCGCGTGGTTCCGGTCGAGCACGGTTTCCTGAACTATGTCACGCATGAGCCGCTCGGCGTGGTCGGCCAGATTGTGCCGTGGAATTTTCCGATCATGTTCACGAGCTGGAAGATGGGCCCGGCTCTCGCCGCGGGCAATTGCGTGATTCTGAAGCCCGCCGAGTTGACGCCGCTGAGTTCGTTGAAAATCGCGGAACTCATCCGCGAGGTCGAATTCCCGCCCGGCGTCGTTAATGTCGTGCCCGGCTACGGGGCAGTCGCCGGACAGTATCTTGCCGAGCATCCACGGGTCGCGAAGATCGCGTTCACCGGCTCGACCGCGACTGGACGTAAAATCGCGCAGGCATCGTCGGGCAACTTAAAGCGCGTGCAGCTCGAGCTGGGCGGGAAGGGCGCCAACATCGTGTTCGATGACGCCAACCTTCCGGCCGCGATCGGCGGCAGCGCGTTTGCCGTCTTTCATAACCAAGGCCAGGCCTGCATCGCGGGCTCGCGCCTGCTGCTGCAGGAAAAAATCGCGGAGCATTTCCTCGACGGATTCCTGAAGCTTGCGTCGTCGATCAAGATCGGCAATCCACTGGAGCCCGCGACCGAGATGGGACCGCTCACTTCGGCGATGCATCGCGATCGAGTGCTCGAGTATTGCCGAATTGCAAAGGGGGAGGGCGCCGAAATACTCGTCGGCGGCAGGGCGTGCTCTGATCCGGTGCTCGCCCGCGGATGCTACGTCATGCCGACGGTCGTCCGCGCGCGGCCAACCGACCGCGTATGCCAGGAGGAAGTGTTCGGCCCGTTCGTCAGCGTGAGCACCTTCAAGGACGAGGAAGAAGTGATCGCGATCGCGAACGACACTGCCTACGGGCTCGGCGGCGGGCTCTGGACCAGCAACCTCCAGCGCGCGCATCGCGTGGCGGATCGCATGGTAAGCGGCATGGTCTGGATCAATTGCTACAAGCGCGCGAATCCGGGCTCGCCGTTCGGCGGGGTGCGCAATTCCGGCTACGGCCGCGACATGGGATTCGAGGCGATGCACGAGTACACGACGCCCAAGTCAGTGTGGGTAAACGTGGAGGCGACGATTCCGCCGTTCTATCAGCGGTGATGGACCCGCGCGATGCGATGCGCCCGCCAACGCCGCACGGAGACGCGCAATGAAAAATGGTAACTCGAAGTCAGCACAGATTCGCGCGCGGCTGAGCCATCCGATCATCGACTCGGACGCGCACCTCGCCGAATTTGAACCGGCCTTCTTCGACTTCCTGAAGGCGACGGCGGGCAGCGAGATGGTCGAGCGCTACAAGTCGCTGCCCGATTCGCCGCTGCACTTTCGATGGTATCGCCTCACCCCGGAGCAACGGCGCGAATTCCGGGCGCCGCGTCCAATCTGGTGGGGGCATCCCTCGGGACAGACGCTCGATCGCGCGACCAGCTCGTTGCCGAAGCTTTATCATCAGCGGCTCGCCGAGATGGGCCTCGACTTCGCAGTCATCTATCCGAGCCTCGGGATGTCGATGCTCCACCTGGGCGACGACGAGATGCGGCGCGCGCTGTGCCGCACGTACAATGACATGTACGCCGAGCTGTTTCGCGAATATGCCGACCGGATGACCCCGGTTGCGATCATTCCGATGCATACGCCCGGCGAGGCAATCGCGGAACTGGAGCATGTCGTGCGTGACCTCAGGATGAAGGCGATCCTGATGCCATCGTACGCGGTGCGCCGCCTGGCCTCGAAGTCCGCGCAGGGTTTCTGGCTCGACAATTTCTGCCTTGACAGCGAAGACGACTACGATCCGGTGTGGGCGAAGTGCGTCGAACTGAAAGTCGCGCCGACCTTTCATTCGCCGACCTCGGGGTTGGGGTTCCGCGGATCGATTTCGAATTTTGTCTACAACCACATCGGACACTTCGCCACGTCGGCCGAGTCCATCTGCAAGGCGCTGTTCATCGGCGGCGTGCCGAAAAGATTTCCTCAGCTCCGCTTCGCGTTCCTCGAGGGCGGCGTCGCGTGGGCCGCCGCGCTGCTTTCCGATCTGATGGGTCATTTCGAGAAGCGGAGCCGCCAGGCGGTCAGCAACTTCGCGCCCGAGAAACTCGACTGGCCGCTGATGCAGCGGCTCTTCCGCGAGTACGGAAGCGAGTACGGCGAAACCGCGCTGGCTCGGATCCGTGAGGATCATTCCGATCTGCTGTGGGGTACCCAGGAGGATCTTGCGAACCTCGACGAGTTCGGGCGCTGCGGCATCGAGCGGAAAGAGGACATCGTCAGGATGTTCACGACCAGCTTCTTTTTCGGATGTGAGGGGGACGACAAACTGACGTCGCTTGCGTTCGACACGCGGAAAAATCCGATGGGTGCACGGCTCGGCGCGCTCTACAGCTCCGACGCGGGTCACTTCGACCTGCCGGACATGCGCGACGCCGCCAAAGAAGCCTACGAGTTGGTGGACGAGGGCTTGCTTGACCAGCGAGACTTCCGCGATTTCGTTTTTGCAAATCCGGTGCATGCGAAGACCGACGTGAATCCAAATTTCTTTAAGGGAACGGTTGTAGAACAAGAGGTCGCACGTTTGCTTGCGGAAAAACCTTCGGAGGCCGGTCCGGGACATCCATGAAAACACTAACTGCAGCGGGCGTTACGCGTAACGCGATTGCCCGAATGTCCAAATGCAAGGACCCGCGGCTCAAACAGATTGTTCGCGCGCTCACCAATCATCTTCACGACTTCGCTCGCGAAGTTAGGCTGACTCCCGAGGAATGGCAGGCCGGCATCGAGTTCCTGACCGCCGTGGGCCACATCACGGATGAAAAGCGCCAGGAGTTTATCCTGCTGTCGGATACGCTCGGGCTCAGCGCGATCGTCGATCTGATGGCCAATCGCAACGGCGCGTCCAGTGCGACTGATTCGAGTCTGCTCGGACCCTTTTTTCGCCAGGGCGCCCCCAGGTTTCCGGTGGATGGAGATGTTTCTCACGGCGCACCCGGCCACAAGCTGATCGTGGCGGGGCGGGTGCTGAACACCGCCGGCGAACCCGTGGCCGGCGCGCTGATCGATACCTGGCAGGCCTCCTCGGACGGACTCTATGACCTGCAGCAGAAGGATTCCGATCAAATGAATTTCCGCGGCCGCCTGCAGACCGGGGCAGATGGGCGGTTTCGCTTTCGCTCGGTTAAGCCGTCGAGCTATCCGGTTCCTTCTGACGGTCCGGTCGGAAGGATGCTGCTGGCCCTGGCGCGTCATCCCTATCGCCCGGCTCACCTCCACTTCAAGATCGCGGCGCCTGGCTACCGGACCCTCACCACAGCCTTGTATATCGCGGGAGACCGCTACCTGGACTCCGACGTCGTTTTCGGCGCGAAGAAATCGCTCGTGGTCAGCTACCGTCGTTCGGGAACGAACGGGACCGCCGCGGCCACCATCGAATTCGACTTCATCCTCAATTCCAAGGAATCGACCAAGAAAGGCAAGCGCAGGCAGCCAGCGGCGTCTGTCTAAGTCATCGGTGTCGCGCGTGAGCGTGCCGCATTCTTACGGACGCACGGCCCCTGAAACGAACGGGGGCCCAGCAGATGCTGGGCCCCCGTCCTGGATTGCAAGGAACTCGGCGCAGCCGCGACTAAAAGGCGACCTGGTAGCCGTCTGCTTCGCGTTGCTGTGCCAGGATCAAGCCTCGGGTCTGTTCACGGTACAGCTTGGCGTAGGTTCCGTTGCGCCGCAGCAGGTCGCCGTGTGTGCCGACCTCGGCCACGTTGCCATGATCGAGCGCGACGACAAGGTCGGCGGTGACCGCGCTGCGCAGGCGATGGGCGATCAGGAAGACCGTGCGCCCTTCCATCAGGCGTTCCATGGCCTCATGAATCAGGTTTTCGGACTCCGAGTCGACCGCCGAAGTGGCTTCGTCCAGGATGACGATCTTCGAGTCCTTCAGGAACGCCCGGGCGATCGCGAGCCGTTGGCGCTGTCCGCCTGACACCTTGATCCCGCGTTCGCCAATAATCGTGTCGAGCCCGTTCGGTGACTGTTCCACGAACTCACGCAGGTTGGCCTGCTCCAGCGCTTCCCACATCATCTCGTCGGTCGCATCCGGACGCGCGTAGAGGAGGTTCTCGCGCACGCTTGCACTGAACAGAAGCGCATCCTGGGTTACCAGGCTGACCGCCTGGCGTAGCGATTTGAGCGTGTAGTGACGCACGTCTTTGCCATCCACCAGCACCCGACCGGCGGTCGCGTCGTAAAAGCGCGGAATCAGGCTTGACAGGGTAGTCTTGCCGGCGCCGGAACGGCCCACCAGCGCGACTCGATACCCGCCGGGGATGTTGAGATCGATGCCCTTTAGAACCTCGCGACGCTCCGCACCATCGCGCGTGGGATAGCCGAAATGCACGCCTTCAAACGCCACCGCGCCACGCTTGACCGGGAAGGGGCGGGCCAGCGGATGGTCCGCGATCTCGGGTTTCAGATCGAGGAACGCGAACGTCCTCTCAATTGCCGCGAGCGAACCCGACAAGACGATCGAGAGCTGCGCGAAGCGTTCCAGGGGTACGTAGACGAACTGCACATAGAGAAAAAACGCCATCAATGTGCCCAGCGTGGTCGTGCCGCGCACGATCATGAGAGCACCGACCCACAGCACCACCGCGGGTGCGGAACGGGTCAGAAGCTGGATAAGCATTTCCTGCGAAGCCGCCAGGCGCACCTTGTCGATCGAGCGGGAGTACATATCGCCACCCTGTTTCCGGAAGCGATGCACTTCGCGCTCCTCTCCGCCGAACGATTTGACGGTAGTCGCACCGATGACCCGCTCGTGTACCTCGCCGGCTATCTCCTCAACCTTTTCCTGCATTCGATGGCTGACTGCCTTAATTCGCGGCGAGAAGATGCGGATAAAAGCTACCCAGAAGGGCGCGATCGCGAGCGCGACCACCGCCAACCGCCAATCCATTACGAACAGCAAGGCCACCACGATTATCAGTGAGGTTGCGTCCATCCATACGTCGACGAACGCGGAATCGATGAGCTCGTTGGCGCGAGAAACGTCGTTGAGCACCCGGGAAACAATCGCACCGGCGGGATTGCGATCGAAAAATGAATGAGGGAGCCTCTGCAGATGGGCGAACAGTTTGCACTGCAGGTCGTAGATGAGTCGATGACCGGCAAGGCCCGCCCAGTAGTTGCGGTAATAGCTGGCAGCAGCCTGCGTTGCGTATGCGAGCAGGAGCACGATGCTCAACGCAGCGAGTTTGCCCTGGACCGTCGTCCCCAACCCAAGCAGGTTGGCAATCGCGATACACCACTGGTCGATTTTGAGACTGATGCCATCCGGATGGGGATGAGCCGAAAGCAGGACGTCGACCACGTATCGGAAAGCGATCGGGAAGGCCAACGGAAGGGTAAACTTGCCGATGCCCATCAGGGCGGCACCCACAACCAGCTGCGCGTTGGGCTTCAGAAAGGACAGGAACCTAAGCAGGGGATGCTTCGAGGTGGTGTCAAGTCTGCTGTCCATATTCGTAAAACGCCTTTCGTTTCCTGGGAGTGTATCCCCCCGAACTCTGACCGGGTAATGTGCAATCAGCGTGCCCCCTAGATCGGGTCTGGGGATAATCGAATTTCTTTGGATTGTGGGGGATATTTGGCGCAGCAACCGCACTTCAAACGCAATCGGGTTGCCGCATTTCGTGAGGCCGATAGCTCAACTGGTGTACACGGTTTGCGGTAGCGGGTGAGAGGTGGCCTGGCCATGGCGCGACGACCAAAACAAAACAACAATTTGGTTCGGCGACGCGACGTTTCCCCCGACTAGGGATGGCTACCACCCCGGCCGGAACCGAGGCGCCTGGTGCGGGCAGCGTTGCTGCGGGCTCGGGCGAATCAGTTCGTGAAATCTTCGCGATTATCTCGGCGATCGTTATCCTGCTCGTATATCAGGGCTATACCCTTTCGATAGCCGGGATAGCTTCACCGTGGATTTCCAGGACCTTTGAGCTCAATCAGTCCAAGCTCGCGGAGCTGTTTGCCTGGATGTCGTTGTCGGCCTTCGGTTCGCTGGCACTTGCGCGATGGGCCGACCGGGTCGGTCGACGGCGGATTATCCTGCTGGGCCTGCTGCTTTCTCCTCTGCTCTCGCTGGCCAGCGCAGCAGCCGGCGGTCCGGTCTCATTCGCAATTTATCAGATACTCATCGCGGCGTTGCTGGGCGGTTCGGTAACTTCCGCGATAGCTCTGCTGGCCGAGGAGCTTCCCGTGAACCAGCGCGCCCGCGGGCAGGCCGCGGCCGCGACCGCCAGCGCGGTCGGAGGCGTGCTCGGATACTTCATAATTCCGGTCCTGCTCAAACTCGGTTATTCATGGCGCTGGCTATTTGCTCCATCGGTTGCAGGGATCGCGTTGCTTTTGCCGGTGGCTCGGATGCTTCCGGAGACGCAATGGGCGGAGCAGCGCTCCAGGGGCACCATCACGAAAAGCCGCATCTACGACGTGTTCAACCTGATCTATCGTCGTCGTGCACTGGCACTCATCTCGAACGCCGCGCTCGCCACGGTGGCCGGTACCGCGGTGAACGGGTGGCTCTACTACGAGGCAGTTTCCATCATCGGATTGTCGCCGACGAAGGCAAGTACACTGGTAGTCACTGGGATGCTGGTCGGGATGCTTGGCTTTCCGATTGGCGCGTGGACCTCTGAACGCTTCGGCCGGGTGCCCACCGTCACCTACTTCGGCGGTGCAGCCTGGCTGGGTGCAATTGCTTTCTACTGGTGGCCGAACGTGCCGTTCGCTTGGCCGATGGTGTGGCTTACCTCGATCTACTGCTGGTTCAAAGTCGGCTCCGGGATCATGACGGTGGGGGCAAACGCGGCGGCGACCGAGCTTTTTCCCGCCGCACTACGCTCCACGATGATGGGCTGGCAGATGATCGTCGGGGCGATTTGTTCGATGCTCGCGCAGGCGATGATCGCTGCTTTGATTGCGCCGCTCGGCGGCCTTACCAACGTGATTGGCTACTTCGCGCTGCTCGGCCTGCCAAGTGCACTTATTTTCGGACTGTTCATCGATGAAACTCGCGGCCTGCCACTTAAGGTCGCTGCCAAGGAGGATGAGTGGGAGAAAGTCCCCCGTCGCGCGCCCCTGGCGGCTTCGCTGCACAAACCATGACGACGCGCTTGGGCAGAAACTCACGGCTGCTTGCCGCGCTCGGCGTGGCACTGGTGATGGTCGGGTTGTGCGTCACGGGGGCGCCGGCCCGCACCCGTCATCGACGCCGAAAACCGGCGCCCACCCTGACGCCCACCGCTACCCCGACCGTCGCACTGCACCCGGTGGTGCTTATCACGGGTGGTACCGGAACCGTGGATGTGCCTACCGGCCAGAGTCCCGCCGTGCTCGACAGTGTCGAAATTTATGATGTCGAGAACGGCCTGTTTCTGCCGGTCGAGAAATTGGACTCACGCCGCGACCACCACGATGCGTGCAGGCTCAGTGACGGCAGCGTGCTCATCGTCGGAGGAGTCGACGCCGTCCTGGTGCCCACCATTATGTTTCCCGGGCCGGCGATGCCCTGGATTCTGAAGTCGGCCGAAGTTTTCTCGCCGGTGGATGGCTTTGGCAAGGCAGTATACATGGCCGATCCGCGCGATGAGCCCACCGCGACGGTTCTCCGAGATGGCAAGGTTCTGGTGGTCGGTGGCAGTACCGACGCCGTCGAACTATTCGACCCGCAGACCGGTGCCTTCGCAGCGACCGGAAACATGGAGATCAGCCGTTATCGACAAACTGCCACGATGCTTGCCGACGGCAGGGTGTTGATCGCGGGCGGCGGCGACCGCAAAGCAGAGTTGTACAATTCCTCGACCGGTAAGTTTTCGGTTGCCGGTTCCATGAGCAGCGATCGGATTTACCACACGGCAACGCTCCTGACCGACGGACGGGTGATGGTCGCTGGCGGGAGCCCGTATTCGCGAAACGCGGCGCTCGACACGACGGAGCTCTACAGTCCAAAGACCGGACTTTTCAAATCAGGACCCAAAATGAAGGAGAGCCGCGCCGGGCATACCGCCACGCTGCTCAAGAACGATCTGGTTCTGATCACAGGTGGGCACAACGACAACTCGGCGGAACTCTATGATCCCGCGAAAAATAGCTTTGAACCGACCGGAGCGATGAACGCAGGGCGTTACGGGCATTCGGCAACCTTGCTACCCGATGGCAAGGTTCTGATCACGGGAGGATTCGACGTAACCTTCAAACCGCTCGAATCCGCCGAACTGTACGATCCTCAAACCGGCAAATTTACCGCCGCAGGTACGATGACCGCGGCACGCGCGGGGCACACCGCCACCTTGATGTACGTGCACTGGCCAGTGAAGTGGGTCCTGCCCACTCCGACCGCGACCCCAACTCCCACCCCAACCGAGACGGCCACCCCCACGGCCTCGGCCACTGCCACCTTAACGCCGACGTCCGTGGCTACGGCATCCCCCAAGCCGCACGCCAGCGCCAAGCCATCGGCGTCTCCTACCAGAAAACCGGCGACTCCCGTCATCGTGAAGAAGGCTCCCAAGCCGACCACCCCGTCAGAAACGTCGACCCCGCGTGCGACCGTAACACCGAGCGAATCTCCAACGATACTGCCGACGTCATCCAGTACCGTCACCACGACTGCCACTACCAGTCCGACGCCCGAAATTCAGAACACGGCGACCCCGACGATGAGTGAAGGGCCGAGCGAGACTCCGACAGCGACTCCGACGACGACCGAGCTGCCCTCCGACACTCCCACGGCTACGTCCACGCCGAGCGAGGCTGTTACCGGACCAACCCCGGCGGCGCCGACAATGAGTGGAGTAGCTACCGACACCCTCACGTCGACGCCGAGCTCCACGCCCACCCCGGTAGAGGGCACCTCGGGGCTACCAGCGACTGCCGGCTCGACTTCCGGCGCGGAAAACGAACCGGCACCTTAAGCGACTTGCGAAGGAAGGCCTGGTTGGCCGTGGCTTCATGGGAGCGAAGGTCAATGGTGTCGGGGGGCCAGACTGGCCAATCGCGTCTACTTATGAATATTGACCTCGACGTTGCCCTGCCGTGCGAGGACCTCGACCGCGGCGGCGCCGGTTGGCATCCGCCGAAAGCTTAGGGAGACCGTTCCCTGCCCCACCTTCAGGTTTTCGACTTTGATCCACTCAAGCCAGGAGGGCAGCACCGGCGTCTCGACCGTCACGCTGTTCTCAAAGCCCTGGATACGCATTCCGAGGATCGCCTGAAGGATCAGGAACACGCTGGCCGCCGACCACGCTTGCGGATGGCAGGCGACCGGATAAGGCACCGGACCAAGCTGAGGTTCACGATGAAAGCCGCAGAACAGCTCGGGCAGGCTGCCGCTGCGCAAACTGACCGCCGCATCGAGCAGGCCTTCGAGGATGCGAATTACCCCGCTGCGATTACCACAGCGCGCAAGCCCCAGCGCCGCGATCGCATTGTCATGGGGCCAGATGGAGCCGTTGTGATAGCTCATCGGATTGTAGCGGCGCTCGGAATCGCTGAGCGTCCGGATGCCCCATCCCGTGCAGATGTCGTTGCGGAGCAACCGCTCGGAGAGTTTCTCGCCATGTGCGCCGTCGACGATTCCAGTCGCCAGGCAGTGGCCTGCGTTGGAGCTCATCACCTTGCAGGCCTGCTTGTCGCCATCCAGTGCCAAAGCGACGGTCTGCATCTCCTCGATCCAGAAGTCGCGGACAAACTTGCTTTTGAGGTCGGCCGCTTGTTGAGCCAGCTTGCCCGCCATCGCGACGTGTTCCATGCGAGCCGCGATATTGCCGATCTCCGTATAGGCGGCGTAGAGATAACCCTGCACTTCACACAACGCGATTGGAGCTGCTGCCAGTTCGCCGTTGGCGTGCGATATGGAGTCGAAAGAATCCTTCCATCCCTGGTTGGCAAGACCCTGCGGAGTTTCCTGCATGTATTCGACGTAGCCGTCGTGATCGCGATCGCCCCATTGGTCGATCCATTCGAGCGCTCGCTCGACGTTCGGCCACAAGTCGGCCGCAAGCTTCAAATCTCCGGTTATCGAGACGTAGAGCCCGACCAGCCACAGGAAGAGCGGCGTCGCGTCAACCGTGCCGTAGTAGCGGCCGAACGGAATCTCCCCGGTGGCGGCCATTTCGCCGGCGCGCATTTCGTGAACAATTTTGCCGGGCTGCTCGTCGCGCGCGTCGTCAACCTTGGTGCCCTGCAGCCCGGCGAGCATCTTGAGCGTGCGCCCGGCGATGTCGGGGTTGAACTGCAACACCGACAGGGCGGTAACGATGCTGTCCCGTCCGAACAAGGTGGCGAACCACGGAATGCCGGCCATCATGAACGAGCCCCGATCGGTGTGTGCGACGATCGAGGTCAGATCGGCCGCCGACCTTTTCAGCAGGTAATCCAGGATTCCGTGACTGGCGGTTATGTCGGCCCATCCTGCGCGCGCGCTGGCAATTTCGCCATGTCGAGCCGCCAGCGCACCATGGAAATCCCCCGGGGGATGCTCCACCACGGGCCGCCCGTTTACCTCCTCGACACCGCAGCGAACGCGGACCTCCAGCTTGACACATTCGTCGTCGGCAAGTTCCAGTGCGAAAGACGCGCGCCGATCGGTGAGAGCTTTAGGAAGAGGGTCGAAGGTTATCTCGGTGAAGCGTGTCACCTTGTCCAGTCCGCGGTAACGGAAGCGGATCTTGTTCTCGCCGGTTTGGACGGGCAAATCCTGACCGCGCCGGCCTCGTGTCACGCCCCGAACCTCGAACAAATCAGCAAAGTCCACGCCGAACACCAGGTCGAACGGGAGCGTCGCCGGTGCGTGTGCATAGTTGCTGACAACCAGACGGTGGTAGAGAGCTGCGTTGACTATAGCCCAACTGCGTTCGATCTGAATCGAATTGCGCGGCAGCTCGATCTTGCCGTCCGGTCCGGTGAGGTCCGGGTTGGTCAGGTTGACGCGAAACTCGGCGTTGTCGTCGCTCAGGTAGGAGTTGAGAAAGTAGGGGGCTTGACCGGCGATACTCATTTCAAAGCCGCTAAGAAAACGCGTGTCCTTGAAGAAGAATCCCAAAGCTTCGAGTGGCGACTGTGCAATGTCGCCGCCGGCCTCGAACACCGCAAAGCTTTGCGCATCGGCGAGCACCCGCGTTTCTCGACGCGAGGTCAGCGACGAAGCCAGAACGTAGAAGTTCGAACCGACCTTGAGAACGGTACGCGCCTTGGCCGCAACGGGTGCCTTGCGCGCGCGTTTTGCCGCGGTCTTGCTGCCCTGCTTCATCAGAACGTGCCCCGCCTTCGTTCCTTGGTCACGCGGTTAGCGTCTCTTTGTTCGTGACTTCCTCATCGCGATCAGACGACGATAAACCCATTCGTATCCGTCGGCCATCCTGTCGACTGTGAACCGCTGATCGAACTCCGCGCGAACCTTCTCACGCGGCAACTCGATTGCCTGGCGCACCGCAGCCGCCAATTCGTCCACCGTTCCGGCGATATAGCCGCTGACACCGGGCTTAACGATTTCGGGCACAGAGCCGTACGGCCGAGTGACGACCGGAGTACCACACGCCATCGCTTCGATCATCGCGAGACCGAATGGCTCAGGCCAATCGATCGTAAACAACAGCACCATCGCGTTTCCGAGGAAGTCGTTTTTCTCGACCTCGTCGATCTCACCGACGTACTCGATGTCGGGGGGTGACAGGCGCGGCTTGACCACTGCTTCGTAGTAGGCTCGGTCGGGCACATCGACTTTGGCGGCCATTTTGAGCGGTATTCCAACCGCGCGTGCGACCTCAATTGCCAGGTCCGGCCGTTTTTCCGGTGAGATTCTGCCCAGAAACGCAAGATACTTGCCCGGGCCAGGATTGAAGTGGAGCAGGTCCCCTGGCAGGCCGTGATGCACGGTCGCTCGCCAGTTCAGGGAGGGCAGGGGCTTGCGTTGGGCGTCACTGATAGAGACCACGGGCATCTTGCGATACCGCGAATAGACCGGCAGAAGCGCATCGATGTCGAGCCGGCCGTGCAGCGTCGTTACCGAGGAAATTCTGGGCGACAGTTCCGCGAACGGGAACGTCCAGTAGTCTACGTGACCGTGGATGATGTCGAAGTGTTGGTCGGCGTTCCGGTAGGCGTCGCTGATCATCGGATAGTGGAGGAACACGCCTTGCTCAGAGATGCCGGCCAAACGCAGTGCTTCCGGATGACCGGAATGCAGTTTTGCCTTGGTTAACGAATCCCCGGACGCGAACAGAGTAACCTGGTGTCCGCGGCGGACCAGTTCGTCAGCGAGATACGCCACGACCCGCTCGGTGCCCCCATAGAGCTTGGGGGGAACCCGCTCATAGAGCGGAGCGATTTGTGCAATCCGTAACGGCTTGAAATCGGAACGCGTCGGCCTGGTCTTCCTCGCTCTCTTACTTGGCAAAACCCGTGCTCCCTTCCATTGCGGTGCCCGTGCGGCAAAAGACGATCAATCGGCCCACATCTAAGCATGGCGCCACCGCGACTGGAACGACCGCCGCAGAGAAGCTTCCGCCCGGCAAGTTCGGTTAGTGGAGTAAGGGTGCGGCGCCGCCCCCGGCACGACGGAACCAAACCGCCGGATTCCGCTGCTGCCCTGACCTTCAGTCATGCAAAGTTCACCTAGCGCTCCTGAGCGGAGTTCTTTCCCGGCAGTGCATCGGCGGATAGTTTTAATGAGGTCCGCAATCACTCTCGGGAGAAGTACAATGGCTTCCGATCTCCAGACTGACGGCCAGCTGGCCCGGCGCCTCGAGCAGGGTGAGACTTTGCCGGCCGAATGGTACGCGAGCCCCGCGGTCTTTGCGGTCGAGAACTCAAAAATCTTTCGCAAGTGCTGGCAGTACGTGGGTCACGCGGGGCAGGCGGGGAGACCGGGCGATTTCTTCACCGCACGGCTGGGCGATATTCCAATCGTCGTAACTCGCGACGACAGCGGCGTCCTTCGCGCGATGGCCAACGTATGCCGGCACCGGGGAAGCGAGGTGGTGCTGGAATGTGCGGGCAATCGCAAGACCCTGCAATGCCACTACCACGGATGGACCTACAATCTCGATGGCTCGTTGCGGGCGGCGCCGCGCGCCAATGAGCAAGCCTCATTCGCCAAGGAGAATCTCGCGCTGGTCTCCTTCGCGCTGGAGCAGTGGGGGCCGCTGATCTTCGTGAACCCGGATCCTTTGGCCCGCTCTTTCGGCGAGATAAACAGCGGATTGCCCGCACTGTTCGAGCGCGCCGGGGTGGATCTCGGTCGCCTGAGGATGGTGCGCCGCGACCTCTACGACTTGTCGGCCAATTGGAAAATCGTCATCGAGAATTTCAACGAGTGCTATCACTGTCCGGTCGCGCATCCGAAATTTTCGGAACTAATCGATACCGACGCCTACAGTTCCGACACCGCGAACGAATACTTCTCCAGCTACTACGGACCGATTGTCGGCCTGAGCAACCGCGGCGTGAACTACGTCACCTTGTGGCCGACGGTGATGTTCGCCCTTTCCGCGAAGCCTCACGGGATGCAGGTGCTGCGGACCTGGCCTCTCGACGCCCGCCATACGCGCGAGACCATCGACTACTACTTTTCCGAAGAGGTGAGTGAAAAGGAGAGTCGCGAGTATGTCGAGCTGAGCGATCTGGTTCAGCGGGAGGACATCGTGCTGTGCGAATCAGTCCAGCGCGGCCTGGATTCGGGCGTCATCAATCACGGCCACCTCATGCTCTCCCGTGAACGCGGCATCCAGCACTTTCAAAAGCTGGTACATCGCTTTGTAACGGGTGGGTAGTAGCCGCGGCCGCCCTTAAGCCTTTACCAGCGCGACCAGGTAAACCGACCGATCCGGCATCCGGTAGGCGTGCGTATAGGGTGCCCATCCTTCGATGCGCTCGATGAGCTCCGGCTCGCCGTCGATTCCGTCCAGTATTTCCTCCCAGTCCTCCACCTCCGCATCGGGAATGCGGTGGTACTTGCCGTTGCGCGCGAATACCATCACGCATCGGATCATCGCCAGGATCCTTGTGGTCGATCAGCCGACGCGTTCAAGGACCACAACCGGAATCTGTCGTGCCGTCTTCTTCCGGTATTCATTGAAGATTGGCATTTGCGAAGCTTGCTGATTGAACAAGCGCTCGCGCTCGGCTCCGCTTGGGAAGGTCGCTTTGGCCGGAAAACGCTCGCCCTCAATCTCCACCGTCGGAGTTGGATGCGCGACCAGATTGTGGAACCAGGACGGATTTTTCGGTCCTCCCGCGAAGGAGGCGATGATCACGTACTTGTCGCCGTCGCGCGAATAGACCAGCGGATTTACGTAGCTCTTGCCGCTTTTGGCACCCTTGGTGGTAAGCAAAACCATCGGTGCACCCGCGAACTGACCGCCGACCTTGCCGCCGTTGGCCCTGAATTCCTCGATGACCTTGCGATTGATCTCTTTCATGTCCATGTGCGTCGCTCCAGGCAGATAGTATTGCGAGGTATGAGCATAACCGATTTGATTCACGAGCGCACAGGTCTTCAGCTCTTCACGAACGCGGCGGGGGCGTCGCCCTCAAGGTCAGAGTACCTGGATTTCTTGTTGGCAAACCGGATGAAAGCGACGGTGTCGTACAATCCATGACACAGTATGACGGCCCAAAGATTGTATCCGCTGATGACAAACAAAACGCCGAACAGAACGGAAAGTTGCACTATTATCGCGACCGCGCGCGGGCCCTGGTAGATGTGAATTACGCCTGCTCCGAATGCCGCCAACCCGACCGCGCACGCGGCGGCAAGCGGAACCCCGAGCCAGGCTGCCAGCCACAACCCTATCGACCTGAGTACAATACCTCGGAAGGCGAGTTCTTCCAGAATTCCTCCCAGTACCCACGCGACCAGGATACCGGTGACCAGTTTTACGGTGGATTGCTGTATCGCCCGGAACGATTGCAGAGTGGGTGGCTTTGCAAACCATCGAGTCGCTAACCGGTCAGCCAGGGGGCTATAGGCGAACATCACCCCCCACCATCCCAGCACCAGTCCAATCGTGACCCATGGCCGGCCGGGAATTCCGAGACCAAGTTCATCGGCCGATACTCGCCCGCGGGCAAGCGACACTGCCGTATAAAAGCCGATAGCAAAGAGCCCCCCGACCAAAACGATAGTCGAGCGACGGAAGCGTATGCCTACGACCCCGAGCCATGTTGCAATCAGAAGGAGCGCGGTGCGCTGGAAGGTCGTCATAGGGCGATCTCGGCGGAGGGGGGAGGGAGTCGAACCCTCCGGCAACCGCAATGGCTGCCAGGCCGGTTTTGAAGACCGGTGGGGCCACCGGGCCCCTTCCTCCTCCACGATACTTCCAATCTATTGGCTTCCTGGCGATCTTGGTGTCGCGTCATGAATCTCTGCTCAGGGCTGTAACCACCTACCATTTGTAGTCGGTTTGGAGGCTCACCAACTTGCCGAGAGCGCTAGCAGACCTGGGCGAGACCTCGTCGGCAGTTTGGATTTACGCAACATGATGACTGCCTGGTCGGCCCGATACCACCGGATCCCTGCTGGGAGAATGTAGAGGGAGAAAACGTCGGGCCGCTGCGAGGGAATAACCATGAGCAACAGAAGTCTGAAAGAGATACCAAAATCTTATGCATAGCGTCGGACTGGCCGGAGTAATGGAAGTCGTCGTTGCCGCATCTCTGGTTTGGTGATTCTGTAGTGAACCGCCTGAGAGCCCGAGGTGCGCACGTGGACACGATCGAGAAATATCAGAAGCAGCTTCTGGAACAGACGCTTAGCATCTACCGTGAGACGCCGATCAGTGAAGCGACGCAGCGGGCGTATCTGGCGACGCCCCGCCATCGCTTTGTGCCGCGCTATCGGGAATGGGGCACCAAAGAATGGCACGAGGTGACGGCGGAAAATTTGACCGAGCACGTGCCGACTTTGTACGCAAATCGGCCGTTGATCCTGCACGGAGATCAGGAGGAAGACGAAAACGTCCCGTCTACGATCTCACAACCCTCATTCGTGCTTCGAATGCTCGACCTGCTGCAAATACGCCCTGACCACCGCGTCTTCGAACTCGGGACTGGTAGTGCGTGGAACGCGGCACTGATGGTTCAGCTGGTCGGACCGGGCGGGCACGTCGAGAGCCTCGAAATTATCCCGGAGGTGGCCCGCAGGGCCGCGAGCACCATTCGGTCACTGGAAATTGCCAACGTTCACGTGGTCGAAGGTGACGGAGCGGCCGGGTATCCCGACGCGGCTCCCTACGATCGTGCCATCTTCACGGCGGGTACCTTCGACCTACCGCGCCACTTCTACCGGCAGATCCGCGAGGACGGATTGCTGCTGGTCGTGATCAAGACCCCCGGGGGCGGAGATAATCTGTTTGTGCTGCGCAGGGCTGGCGATCACTTTGAGTCGCTCGAATCGATGATCTGCGGGTTTGTCCAGCTGCGTGGCAGCTACGAATTCAAGGATCTGGAGCCTGCCCTGGTGGAAAAAGCGGTGCCCGAATGGAAGGAGCTTAGCGGCCAAGAGATCAGTAGACGACGCTTCTGGTGGGGCAGCAAGGGGAAGGAGATGTTCGTCTGGGCAACCCTGGGCATCCGTGCCTTTCTTGGAATCGTGGAGCCCACCTTTCGCGCATTCAAGACCACCAAGGACGCCACCGGCAATAACCGGGAACATCACTACTTCGGCCTTTGGGACGCCGAAAACCATTCGCTGGTCATCGCAAAAGATGACTGGCTCGTCGCCTACGGCAACCCGCGTGCCGATGACCGGCTCATGGAAAGCGTCCGTGCCTGGGTAGGGCTGGGAATGCCGACCGCTGCCTGTCTTGATCTCAAGGCCTATCCCATAGAGGTGCGATTGGAGGCGGATAAGAACCAGTGGATTGTCAGACGAAAGGATTCGCAGTTTCTGTGGAGTTTGCAGAGGTAGCGAATTTCCCGGGGGCCCTCTCGGCCCTGTTCTCCAAAAGAGCATTTGACGCACCCTCAAATGGCTAAATGGATCCCGCCCCCGGTCAAAGCGGGCTCTGTTGGACCGCACCATCAGCGCTGCGAATGGACGGCAGCGGTATGTCTTTTCGTCACCGAAATTGCCTATTCACGCCTCCCCGCCTTCAAGGAAAGCCTGAAACTTTTATTGGTCTTTTGCCGGGGTCGGGGGGCAGCCCAGTTTTGAAGGCGGCGGGTCAGCGGGCCCCATCCCACTTCGTCGGCGATGCTCTCTCGCGTGTCGGGGAGCCGAGCTCTAAAAAAACCGGACTACGCTTTGCCATTATTAGGATTGGGCAATATGGTTGAGATGAAATCTGACCATGGAGATTGACCGCCATGCCAGTCGACGAAGATGAAGCGTTACGGCTCGAAGCCGAGGAGTCCCCGGGCCCCTCTGAACTTGAGTCTGCCCTGGCCAACGACACACTCGCTGACGTGGTTACCCAACCGCCACTGATCCTTGAGGGTGCCACTTCGCTGGCCGATGCAATTGGCAAGATGCGCGATGAGCGGCGCGCGTGCGTGCTGGTTGTTGAAGCGGGAAAGTTGGCAGGGGTTTTCACCGAACGCGACATTCTGATGAAAGTGGCGGCGACTTCGACGGACCTCGAGCGCACGCGTCTCGATCAAGTGATGACGCGTGAACCGGTTACACTCCCGGCGGACTCAAGCGTGGCGTATGCCCTCAACCTCATGGTCCTCGAGGGATTCCGCCATATTCCGATGATTGACGAGGACGAGCATCCGGTCGCGGTCGTGTCGATGCGCAATCTGATCGAGTATCTGGGATCGTTTTACAGCCGCGACCTTCTCACCATAGCGCCCCATCCACGCTTGTCGCGCTTCAAGAATCGTGACGGGGCTTGAAACGTAACGCGCACGACCCGCAAAGGGTATTGTTCGAAACGCGGCGCCGCACGGGAGTCGGGTCATGAATATGCAAACCACAGATGCAGGTGTGACGCGCGCGCTGGTGCGCGCGGTTCGCGACATTCGCTGGGAAGAGATTCCAGCGGATGCGCGCGAGGTGGCGCGTCAATGTCTTCTCGATTTTCTGGGATGCGCGGTCGCGGGTTCGCGTCAACCGCTCGCGCAGATTCTGCTAACCGAGATCGCCGCGCGAGAAGGATCGTCCGAAGCGACGCTGGTCGGCCGCCAGGAACGATGCTCGCGGTCAACCGCCGCATTACTCAACGGCGCGGCCGGTCATGCGCTCGACTTCGATGACACCCACATGGCAATGGGTGGTCATACGTCCGTTCCGGTTGTTCCGTCCGCGCTGGCGCTGGCGGAGACGATCGCGGCCAATGGCCGGTCTTTGTTGGAAGCGATCATCGCTGGTGTCGAGCTTGAGTGTCGGCTGGGCAGGCTGGTTGGCGGGGAACATTACGCGATCGGATTTCACTCTACCGGCACCCTGGGCGCGTTTGGAGCGGCCGCGGCCTGCGCGCATCTGTTGAACCTCGACGAAGATGGGTGGCTGGGTGCGATGGGTCTCGCCGGGACCCAAGCGGCCGGACTCAAGTCGGCGTTTGGCACCATGGCGAAACCGCTCCATGCCGGTCGGGCTGCGTCGAACGGATTGTTGAGCGCGCTCGCGGCACGCGGCGGGTTTACCGCCAACGCCGCGATCCTCGAGGCTGACCAGGGGTTTCTTGCGACCCATGCCGGCGCGGCGCCCTCGGTGCAACCCATCGATGAGTTCGCCGGTCGCTTCCTGATTCGCGACACGCTCTTCAAGTACCACGCGTCGTGTTATCTGACCCATGCGCCCATCAACGCGGCAGCCCGCATTCAGGCGGAGCATCATGTCGACCCGAAGATCATCGATGATGTGGAGGTCCGGGTGGCGCGCAGCCTGCTCAAGGTCTGCAATATCCAATCGCCCACCTCCGGGCTCGAGGGAAAGTTCAGCTTGCGCGCGACCACCGCGCTGGCGCTGCGCGGAGAAGACACCAGTGACCTGGGGACCTTCAGCGATGCTCGAGTGAAAGATCCGGATTTGGTGGCGCTTCGCGATCGCGTCCGCATCGTCACCATCGACAAGACCCCACAGACCCGGGCGCGCGTGATCGTTACCGCCCAGGGACGGCAATTCGAAGCGGAATCTGATTCCGGACAGCCCGCCTCCGACCTCGATCTTCAACGCGAGCGACTCACGCGGAAGTTTGGTGGCCTCACCTCGCCAATTCTCGGGCGCTCCGGCGCCGAGGCGCTCGCCCGCGCCGTGCTGGAGGCCGAAAAGGTCACCACCGTATCCGAGCTGATGCGCATGACGGTGTCACGCTAGGGTTGTCGGTCCCAGCCGAGTGCGTTCGACAGGCGGTGCCTTTCGTGTCCAGGCGCGCATAGGCTAACCTGTCGGCGATTCATCGCCCCTAAAATGCGCATCTACGCCCTCACGATTTTTATCGGCGCGTTCCTGCTCTTCCAGATCGAGCCGATGATCGCCAAATACCTGCTGCCGTGGTTCGGCGGCACCGCGATGGTCTGGACGACCTGTTTGTTGTTTTTTCAGACTCTTCTGCTCGCCGGCTATACCTATGCGCACCTGATCAGCACGAACCTGGCGCCGCGCCGCCAGTTCATGATTCATGTGGGCCTCATCGCGCTATGCGTGACCGCGATGTTGCTCCTGGCGCTGCTGTCAAATTCCCCGGTCATGCCCGGCGCGGGCTGGAAGTCCGCGTATCCCGCGTTTCCAGTGCTGCGTATTCTACTCGTGCTCGGGGTGAGCGTCGGATTACCGTACTTCGTGCTGTCGGCGACCGCGCCGCTGCTCCAGTCCTGGTTTGCGAGCATCTATCCCGGCGCTTCCGTCTACCGTCTTTACTCGCTTTCCAATCTTGGTTCGCTGCTGGCTCTGCTGACCTATCCATTCGTGGTGGAGCCGACTCTCACTCTGCGGACCCAGGCGAATTTGTGGGCGGTGCTCTACGTGGCGTTTGCGATCGGAATGCTGCTGTGCGCGCTGCCACTTCGCAGCCGACCGGGGCTGACGCACGCCGGCGCGGACGAGTCTGTAGGTGCCAGCCGAGGCACCAAGGTGCTCTGGATCGCGCTCGCCGCGTGCGCTTCAGCTCTCCTCTACGGGGCCACCGGTCAGATGACCCAGGACGTCGCGCCGATTCCGTTCCTCTGGATTCTTCCGCTCGCGCTCTATCTGCTGTCCTTCATCATCTGTTTTGACGGCGACCGCTGGTATCGGCGCGGAATTTTCCATCCGTTGCTGGGCATCGCGATCTTCGCAAGCTTCCCGGTCGTGATCTATATCAACGCGATCGCACCCATGATCGGGCGGGTAATCCTTTCGACCCAGATCGTCACCCTCGTCATCGAGGTTGGAAATCTCTCTCTGCTGATGTTCGCCGGATGCATGGTTTGTCACGGAGAGCTGGTCCGTCTGCGACCGCACTGGCGCGATCTCACGGTCTTTTATCTGCTGGTTTCCGCGGGCGGCGTGCTGGGTGGGGTTTTGTCGGTCATCGTCGCGCCGCTTCTGTTCCGCGGGTTTTGGGACTTTCGCTTCGCGGTGTGGGCCAGTGTTGCACTGATGGCGATTGCACTGGTGCGCGATCGCCAGTCGTGGATCTATCGCCGCCCGCCGGTGGTGGGCATCGCAATCCTGGCGGTGGCCCTCGGCTACCCGCTGCTGATCCGAGTGGTCGAGCATACCCGGATCTATTCGGCGGTCGTGTTGACCGTGATCGCCGCGGTCGCCCTGCTGCCACGATGGAAGAATCGGCCTCGGTGGCTGGCGAGACCAGGACTCGTGCTGCAGGTTTCAATGCTGGCCATCGTCGCGGTGCTCGGTGTCATCTACGTGAAAACGATCGAAGTGGCGCTCCACGACACCCTGTGGATCGTGCGCAACTTCTACGGCGTATTCCGCGTGGTCGAGAACGAGGGCCCCGGGCATCAGTGGCATTCCTATCGGCTTCTCAACGGTCGCATCTCGCACGGCATGCAATTGTTTTCGTCGAGCGAGCCGGCAACCCGTTACTACCCGGCTACCTACTACGACATCGACAGCGGGATCGGCCTGATAATGATGAACCATCCACGACGCGCCGAGGACGGGAATTCCAGCTTGCGCGTCGGAATCGTGGGTCTCGGCGTCGGTACCATGGCCGCGTGGGGTCGGCCGGGCGACTACTTCCGCTTCTATGAAGTGAATCCCACCATCATCAACCTGGCCAGCGACCCGAACGGGTATTTCAGCTATCTTCGCGATTCCAGCGCGAAGGTCGCCATCGTTCCCGGCGATGCGCGGCTTTCGATGGAGCGTGAAGTCGCTGAAGGACGTTCCCAGCAATTCGACGTGCTGGTCGTCGATGCGTTTAACGGAGACTCGGTCCCGACTCATCTGCTGACCCGCCAGGCGATGCTCGTCTACCTGGCCGAGCTCTCCCCGGACGGCGTCCTGGCGGTTCACGTCTCCAACCTGTTTCTCGATCTGCGCCCGGTGCTCGCCGAGAACAGCCGCGCCCTGAATCTGCGTTACGGCTTCGTAAGCTGCGAGGAAAAGGACGCGATGAACTGGGCGAGCGACTGGGTCCTGCTTGCTCGCAACGACAAGGTGCTTGGCCAGCCGCAAATTGCGGGCCGCCTGAAATCGCGCGATGGGCTGCGGCGCGTCCGCCCCTGGACCGATGACTACAGCAATCTGTTCCAACTGCTCAAATAGCAGCACGGCGTCGCCGGTCCGAGGATTGGAGGGATCGGAAATGGGCTTGACGCAATCCAGCCCCACGCGGTACAGGCGCCATTATGCACGTGGCGCATGGATCGCGGATGACCTTCGGACCGGTCTCCGGGCATCGTTCAGGCGGTATCGACTTCAAGCGGCTGATCCAGGGAACCCCGGGCGTCGCCGACAACTTTGAGTTGAGTCTCGTACGCACGGCAGGCGACTATTACACGCCGCGCCATCGTCACAACTTCGATCAGGTCCGTTTCTGCCTGGAAGGCGTCATGAACTACGCTCCGGGCAAAAACCTGGAGCGGGGGGCGGTCGGCTATTTTCCCGAGGGCACCTTTTACGGACCGCAGCAGGATACCGCCGTGTCAGTAACGCTGGTGCTGCAGATGGGGGGCGCGAGCGGTTACGGCTTCATGAGTTACGACCAGTTGAGCGCGGGGTACCAGCAACTTTGCGACTATGGAACCTTCGAGCGCGGAGTATTCACGCGGACCACTCCCGACCGACGCACCGGTCGGAAAGACGGCTATGAAGCGGTCTGGGAGCATGTGATGCGCCGCGAGGTAAGGTATCCGGCGCCGCGGTTCGACGAGCCGGTCGTGATGTTCCCCGACAATTTCAATTGGAGCGCGAGCGACGGCGGAGTCGAGGTCAAGCGACTGGGCGCATTTGGCGAGCGCGGTCTCGAACTAAGCTTCATCCGCGGGCCCCGCGGCGCCAAACACGTGATTCACAACCTGGCGAGATGCGAACTGCTGTTCGTGGTAAACGGGGCCCTGCACGCTTCGGCCTCTGACGATCCGATTGACGCGCTTTCGGCTCTGCGTGTCGACGCGGCCGACTCCGGCAAGACGCTGGAGATCGACGAAGATGTGCTGATGTTCGAAATAAGGCTGCCGCTGTTCAGCTGAGGGCGACACCCTAGGGAGGAAATCATGGCAGCCGGGACAGCACGCTCATCGGCGCGATCGGGCTTATCGAGCCGCACCTCGCGGTCTTCGCCAGGGTTCCATGCGAGCTGGTACGCGATCGCGCGCTCCGAAGAAGTAGCGCCCGGTCAGGTACTTGGACGTGATTTCCTGGAGGGGCGCGCGATTGTCTATCGGGGTGAGAGCGGGCGGGCGTCGGTCATGAGCGCCTACTGTCGTCACCTGGGCGCCGATCTCGGAGTCGGGAAGGTCATCGGCGAGGATGTGCGGTGCGCGTTCCATCATTGGCAATACGGTCCCGACGGCAAGTGCACCAAAATTCCAGCGGCGGACAAGATTCCCCGGGCGGCGCGGGTCTTCAAGTTTCCGACCGCCGAAAAATGGGGACTCATCTGGGCGTTCAACGGCGAGCAGCCGTTGTTCGAGGTCCCGGAGTTTGCCGGGTATCAGGAGGCCGAACTGGAGTATCGCACCATCGAGGCCTTCGACCTTCCGGTCGAACCGTGGGTGCCGTTTACCAATTCGATGGACTTTCAGCATCTGCGGGTGCTGCACGGTCTGAAAATCGATTTCGATCCGAAGCAAATTCAGGTCGGCGACTACCGGATTCAATACGACGTGCGCTTCGAAGATCCCAACCTCGGAGTGTTCGATCAATGTATTCGCGTGACCGGCACCAACACCATCGCGCTGGCCGGCAAACTCAACGGGACGAGCGTTTGCTCGATGGCAACCGGAACCCCGACCCCGGATGGACGGACCGTCGGATGGATGGTCACCGCGACGCCGCGTTCGGAGGCAGCCCCGGAGCAGCGGGACCGGCAGCTACAGGTTGGTGAGGCATTTTTCAAGCGCCTCATCGAGGAAGACACGCCGGTACTGAGCACCGCGCATTTTCATGAGGGCGTCCTTATCGAGGCCGATCGAGCCCTCGCCATGTTCTTTCAGTACGTGAAGAGGTTTCCGCGTAGCCGACCCGCGGTCCGTTTCGATTGAAGGGCCCGAAGCTACTCCGCGGCGCGCTCCACCGCGGGTTTGCGCCGGCCGGCCAGATTGTGTGCGGTGTTGATCAAGCAGACGTGGGTGAAAGCCTGCGGAAAATTCCCGAGCTGGCGCCTGCCGGCGGGATCGTATTCTTCCGCGAGCAAGCCAAGGTCGTTGGAGATTCCAAGCAGCCGTTCGAAAATGGCGCGAGCTTGATCGGTTCGGCCCAGTGCGGCCAGATTGTCCGCATACCAATAGGTACAGGCGAGAAACGCGCCCTCGCCGCTGGGCAACCCATCGACATTGCCGGACCCTGAATAGCGCAGCACGAACCCATCGACCATCAGTTCCTTTTCGATGGCCGCGAGCGTGCCGACGACCCGGGGATCGGTTGCCGGAAGAAAACCCACCAGCGGCATCATCAGAACCGAAGCATCCAGCGAGGTCGCGCCGTAGTACTGGACGAAGGCGTCGCGGGTTGCGTTGTAACCGTTGCGGCAAACGTCGTCGTGGATTAGCTGACGCAGCGAGCGCCATTGCTCGACGGGGCCATTGAGATTGAACTTTTCGACAGCCTTGACTGCGCGATCGACCGCGACCCACGCCATCACCTTCGAATGGGTGAAATGGCGGCGTGGCCCGCGCACCTCCCAGATACCTTCGTCGGGCTGATCCCAGGCCGACTCCAGGTAGTCCATGAGCTTCTTTTCGAGCGCCCACGCATAGTTCTGTTCCGGCACGCGATGCTTGCGCGCAACGTGCATGGTGTCCATCACCTCGCCATATACGTCGAGCTGGAACTGTTCGTGGGCGGCGTTGCCGATGCGCACCGGCCGACTGTTGGAATAGCCCGGCAGCCACGGCACCTCACGCTCGGTCAATTGGCGCTCCCCGGCCAGTCCGTACATGATCTGCATTTCCTGCGGGTGACCTGCCACGGCGCGGACCAGCCACTCCCGCCACGAACGAGCCTCCTGCGTGTACCCTGCGATCAGCAACGCATACAACGTCAGGGTTGCATCGCGCAGCCAGCAAAATCGATAGTCCCAGTTGCGCACTCCGCCCAGGGCTTCCGGCAGCGAGGTAGTAGGTGCGGCAACCATCCCGCCGGTCGGTGCGTAGCTGAGCGCTTTCAAGGTGATGAGGGAGCGCATGACGGAATCGCGCCATTCGCCGGTCCACTTGCACCTTGCGGACCAGTCGCTCCACCACTTCTCGTTGGCGGAGAGCAACGCGTTAGCGTCGTTGCCATGAGGAGTAGGGCGATGGGACGGATACCAAACCAGGTTGAAGGAAACCTCCTGGTTCGCCGTGAGCGAGAATTCGGCGCTGTGAGCGAGGTTGTGGCCCAGTAGTCGAATGGGCGACCGTAACTCGACCGCGTCGGGTCCTGCCATCGCCCGTAGACCGTAGTCGGCGCGGCGCACCCACGGGATCTCGCGACCATAGCCGAAGCGCAGGATGAATTCGGTGCGCATGGTGATGCTGCCCGACATGCATCGGACCAGACGGACCAGGTCCACCCGATCTTCGCGCTTGGGAATGGGCATGAAATCGATCAGCGTCGCGCAGCCGTGAGCGGTCTCGAAGGTCGTCTCGAGGATGAGGGTGTCGCCCCGGTACTTGCGCGTCACCCGAATAACGTCGCCGGCCGGTTCGATTTGCCAGCGGCCATTGGTTCGATCGCCGAGCAGCGCGGCGAAACATGCCCCCGAGTCGAAGCGCGGCAGGCATAGCCAATCTATCGAGCCGTTGCGGCCGACCAGCGCGGCGCTGCGGGTATTGCCTATAAGGCCGTAGTCTTCGATGGTCAGGTTCACCTGGTTAGCCCCGTCGCGGAAAACTCGCGCCGCAAGACTACCATGCAAGGGCTATGGGTACGACGCAGAACAATCGGCCCACTGCCGTGGGTTTACTTGCGGCGCCGGTCCCGCGACGCTCCCTGGCTCTGTGCGGGTCAGCTGCAGACTCCGCTTTTAGTACGCCGTTTGACGGCCCGCCCGATGGTGGTGTTTTCTGAGGTTGCTTCACCACCTTCAGCCATGCGCTCGAGGTTGTTTGGAATTTTCGGAGCTGGGCCGCGAAAGCAAGGCGCAATTGAACCGGATCCTTCACCTGGTGTGGCGTTTTGCTTGTCGAACAAGCAGGGAAACCGACCTGGGCGTGTGCACTATTCAAGTCCGCAGCGACTGCGCTATGTCTCAATTCATCCACCGCGAAGGAGACGACGATGGGTCGGCTCGACGGCAAGATTGCCTTGATCATCGGCGGGGGTGCCGACGGACCTCCCAACACGGGCGAGACACTCGCCATCGGCAACGGGCGCGCGACGGCGATTATGTGCGCGCGCGAGGGCGCAGCAGTGATGGTGTCCGATCTCAAGCTCGCCCTGGCGGAGGAAACCGCCACCGCCATCCGGTCCGAAGGCGGCCGCGCCGGGGCAGTGGCGTGCGATGCGAGCAGGGAGGAGGACTGTCGCGGGGCGGTCGAGGCGACGGTCCGCGAATTCGGCGCTCTGCAGCTGCTGGTTAACAATGTTGGAATCGGAATTGGTGGCAACTTGCTCAAGACCACGACCGAGCAATTTGACCGGATGGTCGCGGTGAACCTGCGAAGCCATTTCCTTACGATGCGCTACGCCGTGCCGGAAATTGCGAAAGCTGGGGGCGGCGCAATTGTAAACGTCTCGTCGATGGCAGCGCTACGGAGCAATCGGCTCATTCCGTACGAGGCCACCAAGGCTGCGCTGCTCGGATTGTCACGCTCCGCTGCGGCGTCCCACGCGCGAGACAAGATCCGGGTCAACACGATTCTGCCCGGGCTGATCAATTCCACCATGGTGCGGCGCGAAATCGGCGATCGCGAAGCGGCGGTCGCACCACGCATCCCGCTGCGCAGGCAGGGGACTCCGTGGGAGATCGCCAAAGCGATCGTGTTTCTGCTCTCCGACGACGCCTCCTACATCACCGGGACGGAACTGATCGTGGACGGCGGGCTGTCGATGGGTTGAGCGCGGGTGAGGAAACTCCGGCCGGCGGGCCGGGACCAGCTGTAGAACCGTGCGAGCGACGACCCTGGGGACCTCAGTTCCGGCAGACGCCGCACGCGGGAAGTCGCTCCACGCGGCGAACTCCTGAAAACCTTCACCGGGTTTCACAAATCGCCAGAGGGCGCACAGGTCGCGAATATGCGCAAAGTAAGATTCGGTTATCAGCTTGACTTCCGCAATCCCCCCGAATCCGGGCGCAGCTTTGCCACGCTCTATCGTGAATCATTGGAGCAGGTGGAATTGGCCGAGGCGCTCGGCTTCGACTCGATTTGGCTAACCGAGCATCACTTCACCGACGATGGTTATCTTCCGGCGATGCTCCCGGCAGCGGCCGCGATAGCGGCGCGCACCAAGCGCGTTACCATCGGGACCTTCGTTCTGCTGGCGCCCTTTCAGCATCCGCTCAAACTTGCTGAAGACGCGGCGGTGGTGGACGTTATCTCGAACGGGCGTCTGCGTCTGGGGCTGGGGCAGGGTTACCGGCAGGAAGAGTTCGATGGGTTTGGAGTGCCTCGCGCGGAGCGCCTGGGCCGTACCCTGGAAACCATCGAAATTCTAAAGCTGGCGTGGACCGGCCAGCGCTTCAGCTTCGAGGGCAAATATTTTCACTTCCACGACGTGCGGGTGCTGCCCACCCCGGCAAGCCGTCCCTATCCGGAATTGTTGTGGGGGGCGGGAGCGCCGAGAGCGATTCGGCGTGCGGCGAAGATGGGATTGTCGTTTGCATGTGTCGGCGGACGCAAGGAAATGGGGATTTATACGGAGGCGCTCAAGCAGGCCGGGCGCAATCCGGCGGACTTCAGCCTGGTCAACAGCCGCGTCGTCTACATCGCGGCCACCGCGCAAGCGGCATGGCAGGAGGTCGGCGACGCGCTTATGTATCAGGCCGAGCACTACGGCAAGTGGCTCAGCGCGGCGGCCAGTACCACCGACATGAGCAAGGTGCTGATCCGGCCCGATCCCGAGCGGTTGAAGCACACCAGCATTCTGGGCCCGCCCCAGGAAGTCCGCGCGCGCCTCACGGAAGTGCTCGAGTCAGGTCCGATAACCGACCTGATTACGGTTGCACAGCTACCCGGCCTGGATCCCGCCAGGGCGCGCCGATCCCTGGAGCGCTTCGGAGGCGAGGTGCTGCCTGCATTCAAGTAAAGAAAGGTCAGCCATCGAGTCATCAGGACCGCAACCGGTTCTGTCGGGCGCTCCGGGGTTCGAAATGCGGCGGTCTCGCTGAAGGTGCCGCAATCAGCGCTCGTACTCATGTATTTTTGCCGCCCTAGTAGTTAATCTCTTCATCGGTTCGGCGAGGAGGAGACCGATGCGGCTGTTCACGTTCGCCACGAGTCCATACGCGCGCAAAGTTCGCATGGCGCTGGACTTCAAGGGCCTCAGCTACGAGCCCGTCGATCGCTGTTATTCCCTGGATCACAAACCGGACCTGTTGGGGGCCAACCCGCGCGCGGAAGTTCCCGCCCTGATTCTTGACGACGGCCGCACGCTCGCGGACTCGACGA
>JAFAHS010000275.1 GCA_019237115.1 Deltaproteobacteria bacterium | reverse complement strand
CCGGTTGGACACGGCGTCGGAATGGCGATCGGCGCGCAACTGGCGCGGCCCGGACAGCAGATCGTCAACATCTCGGGTGACGGTGGCCTTGGAATCGGCGGCTTCGACATGGAGACTGCTGCTCGCTACAAGCTGCCAATCGTGACGGTGCTCTGGAACAACAGCTCGTGGGGGCCGAACTTCGATCAGATGCCGGGACTCAAGGGTCGCACCGATCCGTTCAACATGCTGCACGAGATCCGCTACGACAAGATTTTTGCTGAGATGGGCTGCCACGGCGAGCTGATCGAGACGCCGGAACAGATCGTCCCGGCGGCGGAGCGCGCGTTCAAATCGGGCAAACCTGCGCTGCTCAACGTGGTCGGCGACACCAGCGTCGGCAATGCAACGCTGGGCGGAAATCTGCTGGGGTCGACCGGATCGAACTGACCGGAGGTCCCGACGACAGATTTTGTTACGACGCGGAAGGCGCCCCGGGCGCCTTCCGCTTTTTTTCCACCCGGTCGACGAAACGGCGTCGCGTGGTCGACGCGGCTTTCGCGCGGAACCGAGATGCCAACCACAGTTAAAGTAATACTTCTGCTTATTCCCATACTGTTCGCCGCCTGCAAGGGCGGCGGTGGCGAAGGTCCGTCGGCTTTCGTGTGTCCGCCCGGCACCCAGGCGATGGGCGAGGCGCCGCCCAACGGGCAGGAACGCTGGTGCCAGAAGATGGTGAATGGAGAGCCGGTCAAGGAAGGACCGTTCGAAATCTACCGGGCCGAAGGCACCTTGATGATGAAGGGCGAGTACCACGACGGCAAGCAAACCGGCGAGTGGACGATGTGGTACGACAACGGGCAAAAGGCATCCGTCGATCACTACAAAGACGGCGTGCAGGACGGCCAGCATATTGGCTGGTACAACAACGGCAAGATTTCCGCGATGGGTCAGTACAAAGACGGCAAGCGCGAGGGGGTATGGAAACGGTGGGACGCGCAGGGGTTCAGAAACTGGGAGGAAACCTACAAGGACGACAAACAGGTTTCGTGAGGAATCCGTACGCCCCTTCCGACCACCACCGCACAAGGGCGGTGCCAGCCGAGGACCAGAATCCCCGCGAATTCTGGAATGAGCTAGAAGATCACCGTATCGGGCTGCCCGATCACCTCCTGGTCGGTCGCCGTCCGCGACTGTACTATGCGCCGCGACGCCCTGCCCGCAAACATGGCAGGGTGGCTGTGATCGCCGCTATGCGAAAGCTAACTGTCGCGGTAAGGAGCGTGGCGAGGCATCGGCGATCCTTTGTGCCTATCCTGGTACCAGCCGCTACCAGTTGAGGGTGATGAATCAGTTCACGAACATTATCTTCGATCTGGATGGTACGCTCGTCGACCCCCGTGAAGGGATTAGCAGGACAATTCGATTCGTTCTCGACAGGCTTGCGCCCGAATATCCCTTCGACCCTTCGTCTGGCTGGTACGTTGGTCCCCCATTACGGGAAATCTTCAGCAAGCTTCTCCCACCAGGTAGCTCCACTGAACTGATTGAGAACGCGGTTTCGCTGTACTTGCAGCGCTTCGAGAGCCACGGTGTCAAGGAGAGCATGGTTTACCCGGAGATCGCGGAAATGTTGGCGAGTCTGTCCGGCGGCCGGCGACTGTTTGTTGCCACCTCAAAAAATACTCCCATCGCGGAGCAGATTTTGACTACCCACGGTCTGCGGAGATATTTCGAGACTCTCATCGGGACGGAACGTGACGATCGTTTTCGAAACAAAGGGGACGCTGTCCGTTTCCTCTTGGAAGGGTCGAGGCTTGAAGCTGACGCGACGGCGATTGTGGGCGATCGCGAACACGACCTGATTGCGGGACGGCGCAACGGAATTTTTACCGTTGGCGTGACTTACGGTTATGGCAGCCGGCGCGAACTGACCGAAGCTGGCGCCCATCGAATCTGTGATTCGCCGCGGGAGTTGTCGGCAGTGCTGCTGGGATAGAACCTCCCTTGTTGCGCCTGGTCGTTCACCGACACCGCTCGGAGAGTATGGTTCCGCGTCGCGGGGGACGCCAGGAAGACGGGAGTTTCAGGTCTGGCCTCCAATCTCCGCCAGGGCGAGGTTTTCAGTTGCGATGGCAGGAACGAAGTAGGTCTCGGTTGAACCCCAGACAATGGTCGGGGTGATTCGGGAGCCGATTGCGAGCGGCTGGTCGAAAACTTCCGCGATATTGGCGTTGATGCGCAGCGAGTTCGGCGCGAGTGGCTCGGCAAGCTTGCCGTCTCGAACCAGGTATGAATCGCCAGTGACGGTGCAGGTGAAGTCGCCCGCGCGTTGTCCGTTGATCGGGTAGGTGTACCAGACGCGGCCAATGTAGAGTCCGTCGCCGAGTGCGTGGAGCAGGGCGCGTTCGGAAATCGCGCCGCGCGCCCGCATCACCACGTTGGTCGCGGCCGAGCCCGGTTCCGCATCGAAGCGGCGGCCGCCGCCTTCCCCTAATCGATAGCCCGCACGCGGCGGGAAGTTTGCGCCGCTGCCGTCCTGCCCGAGCTTCTCCGCGCGCAACTCGTCGCTCTCCAGGCGATGCGAATCGTAGACGCTCGACAGCAATCCGACCAGGCGTCCGGCACGAACCAACTCGGTCCTGGCGGCTCGCAGACCTTCACAGGTGACGGTGCGCCGGACCGGACCCGCGGGGAGGGCCGGATCGTCGACCAAACCGATGCGCTCGTCCATGACCTGTCGGGCGAACTTGCCCTGATACGCGGAGCTGGCGGCGTAGAACGCGCCGGTGGTCAGCGAGCCGATTACCAGGTAGTTGAGAATCTCGGCCACCGGCTGCGGCCCCAATATGACCCGGTAGCGCCCCGAGGCCGGCCGCACACCCGCACCCAGAGCGAGTGCACGGCGAACCGCGTTGCGTCCCAGGGTGGCGGCCGCGCCGCGTATCCGCTCGATACTTCCCCCCACCGCGGTGTCGGTTCCTTTCGCGTCCATCGACTCGACGATGGCGGTGAGCGAGGACACGAAGTGCGCGCTCTCGTCGGTGCGTACGTCGGCGAGATTTGACCCGGCAATCGCGATGCGATCGTGGACCAGCGAGAGATCGCCGCCCAACACCAGGCCCGGGTGCGCGCTGGAATTCTTGTAGCCGGCGCGAAACGCGGCCAGCGCGCCGCCGATCACCTGCCACGCACTCGCGGTCAACATCGAGTCACTGGCGCGGGCGAGATCGCTTGCGCCGCCGGCGCTCGTCGCCAGCTTTCGCGGATCGCGGGCCAAACCCGAAAAATGAGGATCGACGATCGCGGAGCGGCGTGCGCGCTCGATGGCGCTGCGGAGCGCCTCGCGACTCAGATCTCCGGCTTCGGATGCGGTGCCGATTTCGTGCCGGTCGCGGCGGCTCACGATGCGCACCTGAAAGCCGTCGGCGCCCAGCGATTTGAGTTCCTCGACTCCACGGCTCGGGATATCGGAGGTGTAAGCGAGCCGTGCGATGCGCTGCTCGGACGAGGCGGCATAAATTTCGAATTCGGCAAAATCCGGCTCGCGCGCAAGCTCCCGGGCCGCGGAGCGAACGAAGGATTTGAGTTCCGCGCGCGGCAGCATCATCCGCCCCCCAGGCGCGCGCGCGAGCGCAGGGTCGGGCCGCCGTTGGACATCCGCTTGACCTGCATCGGCTGGCCCTTGCCGCAATTGGGAATCGCGATGAGACGGAGGTCGTTGCCCACTGCATCGACGTTGGTGAAGAACCCTTTCGAGTCCGCGATCACGCTGCCGGAGCGATAGAGCCTGCCGAGGCGGCCGTTTTCGATCTCGTAGATCCGCCGCGCGGAGATGCGAAAGTTCTCGCGCGATTCCGCGATCGACGGGATCAGGTTGCCGCACACGTAGTAACCATCGGCGACGTCGGCGATTATCCGCTCCGGCGACGATTCGCCGGGCAGAAAAAACGTGTTCGACATTCGGATGAGCGGGACGTGCCACAACTCGCTGGCTCGCGCGGAGCCGTTGGGCTCGGCACCGAGGACCGCGGCGGTAGCACGCGAGTTCAGGAATCCGGCGAAAGCGCCGCTATCGATATGCATCACGCGCCGTCCGGGCATTCCTTCATGGTCGTAGCGATAGTGACCGTATCCATCGAGTGAGGGATCGGAACACGCGGACAGCAGGGGCGCCGCCACCGTGCTGCCCACTTCGTTGTCCACCAGCGAGCGCAAAAACCAGCTCCGGCCCGCGTAGGCGGCTTCCATCTTCAGGGCGCGGTCGGCTTCACTGGGGTGGCCGACGATCTCGTGGGCAATTAGGGCATTGAAGTGGGGATCGGTGACCACCACGACCTCGCCGTCGGGCGGCCGAAGTACCGGCGCGGCTGCGAGCTGTTGGGCTTCCCTTGCCAGCGCGACGGAAAACTCGGACTGATTCGGATTCGGCATCAGCTCGCCGCGCCACCCTTCTTCGAGGCATTCGAGACCGCGCTGCTGGCCGATCGTGTCGTAGCTCTCCTGATGACCGTCTCCGTCCTGCGCGACCACGTAACAATCGCCCTGCGAGAACGCGAACGACTGCACGATCATGCTGCCGGTCGTGTTGACGAACAGCTCGCGCCTGAACTCGGTCATCGCGGCCGCAACATTGAAGGCAATCCCGGAACCGAGGCCGCTCACCGCGCGGGAGGCATCGAGGGAGAGTCCTTTGAGGCTCTCGATGGGTACGCCGCGGGGGTCGCTGCGAAATACCGCTTCGACCTCGTCGCGAATTGCGGGCGGCGCGGGGATTGGCAGCGCTTCCAGACTGCGGGCGGCCGCGCCGAGCGACTTTATGAGAACGGATTTCTCGCGGGAGCTGACCCGCGCGCGGTCGTAGGCGCCGCGCAGCGCGGCGCGGACCACCGCGGCGAGCTTCGCGGGCCTGCGCGCCAGCGCGCCGACCTCGGCGCCCGCCTGTCCGTGTCCGACGCAGCCCGCGGCTGCGCTTACCTGCACCGCCACGCCGAAGGCGGCGTTCTCGCTCTCGGTGCTGTCGCGGGGCGCGCCGTTGGTCGCGGCCGCGGATCGATGGGAGACCACCTCGAAGCGCAGTTCGGCATAGGAGACGCCCCGATTGCTCCGCGCGAAGCGGCGCAGGAGGAGCTCGCCTTCGGCTTTGAGAAATTCGATCGCCTCGTAGATATCCCGGACTGCCATCGATTAGTTCCCAGTCACCATAGCTCACGGCAAATTCGGGAGCGAGAAAGAGAACTCGCGAGCCACGGTGAGCGGCTGTTGCGGACCAGCATCGACCTGTTGGTGCCCTCCCGTTATCGATGTCGCCCCCATCAACCCTGAGCTGGGGCGGGAACGCTATTGGACGGTGATTGGAATTTTCAGGTCGAATTCGGAATCGATCGCGACGCCGTTTTTCATGGCTGGAAAGAAGCGCCATTCCTTGAGCGTGTGGAGAAGAATTTCGTTCAGTCGGGGATTCTCCGTCCTGGTTGCCAGAGAGACCGTAACCTCGCCATCGTAGGTCACCTTGAAGTGGGCAACGGCGACGGTCTGAATCGCGTTTTCGCGCAGGTCATCCGGGATCTCCGGTACTGGCGCGTAGATCGCATGAGCCCCAAGATTGTCGTTGCCTATTCCGCCGGAACCCGAGCCGCTGCCCGTGCCGCTCCCTCCTCCGGACCCGCCTGCCCCGCCCGAGCTCGTGACACCTGTACCGCTGGCCGCGCCACCCGGGGCCGGAGCAGGCGTGGTCGAGGTGGTCGCGGTTCCATTGGGCGATACGGGCAGCGGCGGTGGGGCCAGCGTCTTTCGGTGCACCTCCGGCGGCAGCGGCGGTGCGACTTTTGG
>JAFAHS010000097.1 GCA_019237115.1 Deltaproteobacteria bacterium | reverse complement strand
TTGGAATCCTAACAGGCTTGAGCAGCGGTTTGGCCGTATCCACCGTATCGGGCAGACAGAGGTTTGCTACCTCTGGAACCTGGTTGCCGACGAAACGAGGGAAGGGGATGTGTACCGCACATTGCTCGAGAAGCTCGAGCAGGCCCGGCAGGCTCTCGGTGGCCAGGTCTTCGATGTCCTTGGGAAGATACAATTTGAAGGCCGTCCGCTCCGGGATTTGCTAATTCAAGCGATCCGTTACGGCGAGCGCCCTGATGTGCGCGCAAGACTTACGCAAGCCATTGCCGACGCCGTCAATCGACCGCACCTACAGGAATTGCTCGAAGAACGCGCTCTTGCTCACGACGTGATGGACGCCAGCCGGGTCGCCCGCGTCCGGGAGGATATGGAGCGCGCGGAAGCGCGAAGGCTGCAACCTCACTATATCGAGTCATTCTTTCTTGAAGCATTTAACCAGCTTGGCGGTACAATTCGCCAACGCGAGCCGCGCCGTTATGAGGTAACCCATGTCTCTGCGCCTATACGCAACCGCGACCGGTCAATCGGAACCGGCGAGCCGGTACTGCCGCGCTACGAACGCGTCGTCTTTGAGAAGTCTTTGATGGCACCGCAAGGCCAGCCGCTCGCCGCATTCCTCTGCCCCGGTCATCCTCTGCTCGACGCTACACTCGACCTCACCCTGGAGCGTAATCGCGATCTCCTTCGGCGCGGTACGGTACTTGTAGACGAGCGCGATCCCGGCATGACACCGCGGGTGCTCTTCTATTTGGAGCATGCAGTCCAGGACGCGAGCGTCCTCAAGAATGGTGATCGCAGGACGATTTCCAAGCAGATGCTCTACGTAGAGCTGGATGCGGCAGGCCAAGCCCGTCACCTGCACTACGCACCATATCTCGATTACCGGCCCCTACGGTCCGACGAACCAACCATAGATGCCTTATTGGCTCGGCCCGAGAGTGCCTGGATTACCCGGGATCTGGAGCAGAAGGCGTTGACCCACGCCATCGCGCAAGTCGTGCCCGAGCACCTGAAGGAGGTGCGCGACCGACGCAGCGCATGGATCGGTAAGGCTCGAGCTGCGGTCAAAGACCGGCTCACCAAGGAAATTGGCTACTGGGATCATCGCGCTCAGGATCTCAAGCTTCAGGAGCAGGCGGGAAAACCGAACGCCCGCCTAAATTCCCAGGAGGCCAGCCGACGCGCGGATGATCTTCAGGCTCGGCTCCAGAAACGCATGGAGCAGCTCGATCTCGAAGCGCAGGTTTCGGCGCTGCCGCCTGTTGTGCTTGGCGGCTTCGTAGTGGTGCCTGTAGGCCTTATCGCCAAAGCAACTAGCCGACCGCTTCCGGATGCAGCGCAAGTCTTGGATACCCTGGCGTCGGCAGCGCGGGCACGCAGCATCATACTCGATGTCGAGCGCCGTCTTGGATTCGAACCTATTGACCGGGAACATGAGAAACTCGGGTACGACATCGAAAGCCGCGACGTGCGTACCGGGCGGTTACGGTTCATCGAAGTCAAGGGCCGCGTCTCGGGTGCGGAGACTATTACTGTGACAAAGAACGAGATTCTCTATTCCCTGAACAAGCCCGAGGATTTTATCCTTGCCATAGTCGAATTCCTGGAGGGCGATGCGCACCACGTGCACTATGTGCGACGACCTTTCCAACGTGAGCCTGATTTCGGCGTTACAAGTGTTAACTACGATTTTGCTGAGTTGTTAGGACGGGCGGCTTTACCCTCGTGAGTGATTTCTAAATGGAACAGCAAATCAAACTACGAAAGAAACTGATTGAGGTCGCCCTACCATTAGATGCGATCAACGCGGCGTCGGCGAGAGAGAAATCCATTCGCCACGGCCATCCAAGCACGTTGCACCTTTGGTGGGCACGGCGACCACTTGCGGCCGCGCGGGCCGTGATCTTCGCGCAAATTGTAGACGATCCATCGGAGCATCGAGAGCTTTTTCCGACCGAGCAAGAGCAGGAGGCGGAACGGCAGCGCCTGTTTGGGCTGATTGAACAGCTGGTGCTTTGGGAGAACACCACCAACGAGGAAATACTTAGCCAGGCGCAGGAGGAAATTTGGAAGAGCTGGCGCGCAACATGCGTCGATAACCAAGGTCATCCGTCCGCGAAGGAGCTGTTGGACCCGGAAAAACTCCCGGCATTCTACGACCCGTTTGCCGGCGGCGGCTCGCTACCACTTGAAGCGCAGCGCCTCGGGCTGGAAAGCTATGCGAGCGACCTGAATCCAGTGGCGGTGCTCATCAATAAGGCGATGATCGAAATCCCGTCGAGGTTCACAGGCCGGGCACCAGTGAATCCCGAGTCCCGGAGAGATAAGGACCTCATCAAACAAGACTGGCGCGGTGTGCGAGGGCTGGCTCAAGACGTGCGGTACTACGGTCAATGGATGAGTGATGAGGCTGAAGGACGCATCGGCTACCTGTACCCAAAGGTCGAGGTCACAAATGAAATGGCGAATAAGAGACAGGACCTCAAACCTTACGTTGGCCGCAAGCTCACCGTCATTGCGTGGATCTGGGCGCGTACGGTGACCAGCCCAAATCCCGCCTTCAGGCACGTCCACGTACCGCTCGTAGCCTCGTTCTGGCTGTCGTCGAAGAGGGGGAAAGAGACGTGGGTCGAGCCGGTGATCCGGACCGACAAGAATGGCTATGACTTCGTTGTACGCGTTGGGGGAACGCCAAGTCTAGAAGAAACCGTCAACCAGCGGGGCGGCGTCTGTTTAATGTCGGGTGAACCTATGCCATTCGAACACATTCGGGCCGAAGCCATGGCGGGGCGAATGGGTGCCCGTTTGATGGCGATCGTCGTCGAGGGTGGCAACAGCCGGCTGTATCTGTCACCGACAGAGGAGATCGAAGCCGTCGCAAAGAAAGCGCAGCCTCCCGATATTCCAGACACAGAGCTGCCAAAGAAGGCGCTGGGCTTAAGAATTCAGAAGTACGGAATGACGAAATGGCGCGACCTTTTTAGCCCTCGCCAGCTCGTGACGCTAGCGACATTCTCTGGACTGGTAAAAGATGCACACGAGAGAGCTAGGCGCGACGCGATCAGTGCTGGTATGCCTGACGATGGTCTTAGCCTTGAGGGGGCGGGAAGCGGCGCGATGGCTTACGCCGATGCGGTGGCCGTGTACTTGGGACTCACATCTAGTAAGGCAGCAAGGTTCATCACGACGCTCTCCACGTGGAGACCCGACGAGACGAAACTCTCGAGAGCGTTCACGCGCAACGACATCGCAATGACTTGGGATTTCGCAGAAACGAACCCGTTCTCAGGAACAGGCGGTGATCTGCGTGGATTAGCGGAGGGTACGGCTTCGGTACTTTTAACTCTTCCTGCACGGCCTGCTGGATTCTCCTGGCCAGCGGATGCATGCGCTATTTCCAGCAGACCATCGGGGCTGCGGGTCATAGGAACCGACCCCCCTTACTACGACAATGTCCCGTACGCCGACCTGTCAGACTACTTCTACTTCTGGTTGCGGCCATGCCTCCGAGCGGTCCTCCCGGGGCTGTTCTCCACTATAAGTGTTCCGAAGATTGAGGAATTAGTAGCCGACAGCATCCGTCACGGGAGCAAGCGAAATGCCGAAAAATTCTTCGTGGACGGAATGAGGCGGGCTATGCACAACTTGGCCAAAGAGACGCATCCGGCCTTTCCCGTGACCATCTACTACGCCTTCAAGCAATCAGAAAATAAGGGTGAACTCACAGCGTCCACTGGCTGGGAAACTTTCCTGGATGCAGTGATTGAGGCAGGATTTTCCATCAGTGGAACGTGGCCGATCCGCACAGAAGGGAAAACGCGAATGCGCAGCTTTGGTAGTAACACGCTGGCATCGAGTAT
Source organism: Deltaproteobacteria bacterium (assembly GCA_019237115.1). Taxonomy (GTDB): domain Bacteria; phylum Desulfobacterota; class Binatia; order Binatales; family Binataceae; genus JAFAHS01. Next base: position 2,204 of record JAFAHS010000097.1, on the reverse strand, counting down.
CGTGCTCGTTTGTCGCCCGCGCCCGGCGGCCGCAAATGCGACAACGCGGCGTGAATTCGTTACCGTTCTAAAGACGGAGCTGCCCATAGCGCTGGCTCACTTGCAGCGCGGCAACATTGCGCCGGTGGACCTAGCGCAAGCAGCCATCGGCCCAGGCATGGCGGTGTTTACGCACTACGCGCGAGTGGTCGACGCCGAGGGCCACCCCCTCTCGGTGCGCGAGGCACTCGCGCTCATCAATCAAACGCTCGACGAAGTGCTCGCGGAGCAGGAAAACGACTTCGACCCCGACAGCCGCTGGGCGCTTGCGTGGTTTGAGCAGTCAGGTTTCGCTGAAGGTGAGTACGGCGTGGCCGAGACGCTCTCAAAGGCGAAGAATACAAGCGTATCAGGTATGGTGGAGGCGGGTATCCTCGCCTCAAAGGGCGGCAAGGTCCGCCTCTTCCGCCCGGGCGAGTTATCGGCGAACTGGGACCCACAAGCGGATTTACGGCTGAGTGCCTGGGAGTCGGTTCATCATCTAGTTCGCGCATTGGAGGCTGGCGGCGAGAACGCTGCGGCCGAGCTTGTCGCAAAACTCGGTAGCAAGGCGGAAATCGCCCGCGAATTAGCATATCGGCTTTACACAATTTGCGAGCATAAGAAGCGCGCACAGGAGGCGCTTTCGTACAACGGCCTTGTGCAAAGCTGGCCCGAAATTACCCGCTTGGCGCGGGAAATGGGCAAGCCGCACGAGTCTCAACCCCAATTATTCGATCAGGAGTAAGGCATGGCCATTAACAATCATGAGCGCGTCGGTAAGGCGATGGAACTCCTCAAACAGGGGTTAGGCCCTTTCGTCGAGCGCGAGTTTAAGAATCTGTACAAGGATAGAGCTGCTTCCGAGGCGCTACGCTTCCTCAGCGATGATCGTAATTTAGTTGGCAGGAGCGTTACCGAGTGGGATGTCGCCGCCCTGTTGAAGCTAATGTGGGAGGCCTGGAACGATGTCTTCCGCCGTACGCTGGGGTATGCAGAGCGCAGTCTTGTGAGTGAATTGCGCGAAATCCGCAATAAGTGGGCGCATCAGGACTCATTCTCCAGCGACGACGCCTACCGAGCGCTTGATTCAGCGGGCCGGCTCCTAAACGCCATTTCGGCGCAGCAGGCTGACAACATCGAGAAGATGAAGATGGAGTTGCTGCGTTTGCGCTTCGATGAACAGGTCAGAACCGAACAGCGCAAGAGCGCCGGAACCGCCATCGAAAGTGTAGCAGCGGCTAACCTTAAATCGTGGCGTGAAGTGGTGACACCGCATAAAGATGTGGCGAGCGGTCGCTATCAACAGGCCGAATTCGCTGCGGACTTGTGGCAAGTGCACTTGGGTGAGGGGACTGATGAGTACAAGAAGCCGGTCGAATTCTTTCGAAGGACTTATCTTACTGAGAGTCTTAAGCGCCTGCTTGTAGGAGCGGTGCGACGCATTTCTGGCCAAGGCGGCGACCCTGTGGTGCAGCTACAGACCAACTTCGGTGGCGGCAAAACACACTCCATGTTGGCCCTTTACCACCTTTTCTCGGGCACAGCCGCGAGCGAACTGGTCGGCATCGATTCGGTGCTGCAGGAAGCCGACGCCGAAAGGCTCCCTACTGCCAAGCGCGTAATTTTGGTTGGCAATCGGATCTCAGCCAGTAATCCCGTGCAGAAGCCCGATGGGACAACGGTCCGTACACTTTGGGGCGAGCTAACATGGCAACTCGGCGGGAAGAGGGCATATGAGCGTCTCCGCACTGACGACGAAAAAGCCACAAGTCCTGGCGACGTTCTCCGCGAACTTTTTAATGAATACGGGCCGTGTGTTGTTCTGATCGACGAATGGGTAGCTTATGCCAGGCAACTCCATGACCAGAGCGACTTAGCCGCAGGTAGCTTTGAGACACAATTTACATTCGCCCAGGTCCTCACAGAATCCGCTAAGCTAGCTAAAGGTTGTTTGCTAGTTATCAGTTTGCCAGCCTCGGATACGACTGGTTCGCCGCATGTCCAAGCCGATGATGTTGAGGTCGGCGGGCAGCGTGGACGCGAGGCGTTGGACCGGCTCCGTAACGTAGTCGGCCGCGTAGAGTCCTCGTGGCGGCCAGCGAGTGCGGAAGAAGGCTTCGAGATTGTGCGGCGGCGGCTCTTCGAACCGCTCGCTGAACAGGCGCAGTTTCGGCATCGCGACG
>JAFAHS010000565.1 GCA_019237115.1 Deltaproteobacteria bacterium | reverse complement strand
GCGGACTATCGGGGCGTCACGGTTTTCAAGTGCGGCCCATGGTCGCAGGGCCCGGTGTTCCTGCAGCAGCTCCGAATCCTGGAAGGCTTCGATTTGCGCGCCATGAAACACAACTCCGCCGATTACATCCACACCGTGATGGAATCGGCGAAGCTGGCCTTCGCGGACCGCGAGGCTTACTACGCGGATCCCGAGTTCACCGACGTGCCGATCGAGGCGCTGCTGTCTGCGCGCTACGCCGACTTGCGCCGGACGCTCATCGATCGGCGGCAAGCGTCGACCCAACTGCGCCCCGGCGATCCATCTGCAATGCGGCCACTGCGCGCAGATGGCGCGGGCGAGGCACGACCGTGGGGGACCGGTACGGTTCATGTCACCGCGTGCGATCGACGCGGCAACCTGATTGCGGTGACTGCAAGCGGCGCGTGGATCCCGACCTCGCCGGTAATCGAAGAACTGGGTTTTCCGCTGGGCACCCGGATGCAGACCTTTTATCTGGATGAAAAGCACCCCAATTCACTGAGGCCGGGGAAGCGTCCCCGCACCACTCTCTCCCCATCAATGGCGATGCGCGGTGCCGAGCCCGACCTTGCCTTCGGAACGCCGGGTGGAGATCAGCAGGATCAGTGGACGCTGCAGTTCTTTCTGAACCTGATAGATTTCGGAATGAATCTCCAGGAGGCGATCGAAGCGCCCAAATTCTCGAGCGCGCACTTTCCATCCACCTTTTATCCGCATAACGCGATGCCGGCAGTCGTCCGTGTGGAGGATCGAATCGATTCCGAGGTCCGATCGCAGCTCTCCGCGCGGGGTCACAAAATTGAGGTGCGCCCGGGGTGGTCGGAGGGGCGGGTGCTGGCGGTTTCGTTGGATCGGGCGCGCGGATTGGTACAGGGCGGCTGCGATCCGCGCGGTCAGGCGCTCCCAGTAATGGCGGCGCAGGTGATCGGGTGGTAAGGGTGCGGGCGACGACACGCCGTAAGCAAAGTAGGTGCACGGCACGAAAATCAGGGGTAAAATTCAGACATAAAACCAGAATCAACTGGTTGATTGCCGGTTGAAAATGATAGCAAACTCGGGCGCAAACAGCCGGAAGAGCCTGAATCGATCACGTGAAGACGATTGGCACGAATTCGGCAGAGAACATCGGGAGAGAAATACCGTGAATCGACGCGTAGGGCAGACGATTTGTGTGATCATGGCTGCGATTGCGCTGCTGGTCGTGGCCGGATGCTCAGGCGAGCCACTTTCGACTCGTGAGAAGGGCACCCTCATCGGTGGCGGTGCCGGCGCGGCGACCGGCGCGATAATTGGCGCAGCCGTGGGCGCCCCGGGAGCGGGTGCAGCTATCGGCGGCGCGATTGGCGGCATAGGTGGTTTCGCAGTCGGCAACGCAATGCAGAACAACGAGAACCAGCAGAGGCAGACTTCGGCCCAGATTTCGTCGCAGCAGGAACAGATTGAGCGACAGCAGCACGAGATCAATCAGCTCAAACAGCAGAACGAGACCGAGTAGCCGACCGTGGCTCTGCGCCCAGAACCCGCGTGCCATTGACAGGTTGGCGCTCGCCGCGCAGTCAACGCAACGCGCTGCTCCTGGCTAGGCCTTACGACCAGAGAGGGAACGACCCGGCGGGTCCGCGCGAAAGGGGACGGCCGCAACTGGTCTATAGGGCGATGAGGAATCGCAAACCGGAGACGCGCAGAACAGGGGAAGGTTGAAGAGCACTCAGCAGATAGAGCAGAAAAGGAGCGGAATTTAGCAGCTCGAACAATCTAACGGGACCGGATCAGCGAAACCGCGGGGCGCCTTGATCGTATCCTATAGATGAGGAGGATGACGCCCATGCGTATCAGATTCGCGATCGTTGCCGGATTGGCCGCGGCAATCCTCGCCGCGGGATGCACCGGGCAACCGCTTTCCACACGTGAAGAGGGCACGCTAGGTGGTGCCGGCCTGGGTGCTGGCACGGGCGCCATTATTGGCGCGGCGGTCGGCCATCCAGGCGCGGGCGCCGCGATCGGCGCCGGACTGGGCGGAGTAACCGGTTTCACGGTTGGGAACTCGATGCAAAACCAGGAAACTGCCAATCAGCAGACCCAGGCTCAGGTCCAGCAGCAGCAGCAGGAAATCGAGCAGCAGCGCATGCAGATTCAGGAGCTGCGCCAGCAGAACGAGACTGAATAACAGTTACCTGGCGCACTCTTGATGGAGCAATCATGCCGGGCGGCAGATTTTGCAAGCCCGCAGACCTGCGTCCTGCGCGTGCGCGGCGTCGGCGAAAATCAACTCGTTGGCCTGCCGGGCGCGCTTTGCAGCCGAACACTCGGGGCGGCAGAAGATCCTGCTCTTCTGATGTCCCAGAACCGCCCGCGCGGGAAGCTTGAGATCGCCCTTGACCACAAACCCCTCGGTTCGGAGCAGGATTATCTTGCGTTTCACACCGCCGCCGTAGTTACCGATGGTGCCGTCGGACTTTATCACCCGGTGACACGGCACAAAGATCGGAACCGGATTTGACGCCATCGTGTTGCCGACGGCGCGCTGCGCCTCAGGATGGCCCAGCGCCGCCGCGAGCCCCTGGTAGCTGATGACCGCACCGGGGGGAACCAAGCGCAAGCGGGTGAGCGCGCGGCGCTGAAACTCGCTTTCGACCAGACTCAGGTCGACCGGAAGTGCCAGTACGCTGAGGTCGCCGGCGAAATAGCGGTCGATATAGTGGCGCAGCGCGGCCGTCGATGGTTCGTTTTCGATCAGGTCGAATCTACGCCGCAGCAGGTCCAGCGAGCGGCCGGCGTCGCGGATCGCCAGGAAGTGAACGGTGACCAGCCCGCGCGGCCCTTGTGCGATGAACAGTTTTCCGATCGGCGAGGGCGCGATTGCTACCCGGGCTTGCGGCCGCCGGATCAGTTTCATCGCGCGCTGGAGTTCCGGCTGCGCTCGCCGCACCAGCGCATCGACGGTCCGATCCTCGGCTTCGATTCGGTTGGTCGGGAAGTTCATCGTGTGGTCACCGTAGCATCTTCAATTTCTTAAGCGCCTGGTAAACGCTGGCGCGGGCGCTTTGCGGTGAGCAATCGAGCGCGCTCGCGATTTCGTGATACTCAAACCCGGCAAACTTGCGCATCAGGAACGCCCGTCCCTGCTTGCCGGGCAGAGCGCGCAGAGCGCGTTTGAGGGTGATCGCAGCTTCCGGCGAATCGTGGGTCGCCGCCGCGCAAAGCTCGGCCGCGGCGACCGGATCGCGTCCATCGGCGGCGATCACCCGGGCGCGACGGGCCCGGTCGCGTGCCCGATTGCGACAGAGATTGGCCGCGATGCTGAAAACCCACGGACGCAGTCCGTCCTCGCTCCTAAGCCGAGTGTATGCGCGGTAGGCACGCAGCCAGGTTTCCTGGAACAGATCGAGGCTATCCTCACGATCGCCCGTCGATCGCACAAGGAAACGCATCAAATCGCGCTCGAGGGTTTTCATCGCCTCCTCGAACGGAGGTGGCAGGTTCAGCCGCTGTGACGCCATCTGAAACTATAAAACCCCGCCAGAGCTTGCTTGTGAAGTCGCGCAGCTTGCCTCGTCGGAGGTGCGGGGAGAATATTCCCGTGAGGACCTGTCATGAATCCAGTCGCGTGGATCGCTCTGTGGGCGATCTTGTTTGTCGGGACTCACCTGGTCATTTCATCGACCGCGATTCGGCCCGGATTGATAGCGCGGGTGGGCGAGCAACCGTACCGCGGCATCTACTCGCTGATTAGCTTCGCGACCCTCATTCCGCTCGTAGTCATGTTCGCGGGTCACAAGCACAGTGGTCCGATGCTGTGGGATCTGCGCGGCGCGGAGCCGCTGCGCTGGCTCACGTGGCTGTTGATGCTGCTCGCGTTCATCATGCTGGTCTCGGGATTGGTGACACCCAGCCCGGCGAGTATTGGCGCCCCCGTGCACGGCACGCCGGCGCCGCGCGGACTGCTTAAGGTGTCCCGCCATCCTTCGTTTGTTGGGTTCGCGCTGTTCGGCTTCGCGCACATGCTCATGAACGGATGGGTCGGCGACCTGATTTTCTTTGGCACCTTTCCCCTGCTGGGAATTGTCGGCGGAAAGGCCCAGGACGCGCGCAAGTTGACCGAGATGGGCGAGGGCTACCGCAAATTCATGGAGGAGACTTCCTTCTTCCCCGGTCTGGCGCTGGTCAGCGGTCGGCTCAAATGGGTTTCTGCCGATGTGCCGTGGGCGGGGATCCTGGTTGGAATTGGACTGGCTGTCGTAACCATCGTGGTGCATCCATGGCTGTTCGGCGGCCAGCCGCTGGGGTGAGTGACAACCACGCCCGGTTTGAGGCCGCTGCCATATTCTTGAGGGTGTCACTTTTTTGCCCTGCCGCCGAACGGTCAGGCAATTGAGCAGACGGCGCCCCGCCGCGCTGCAGGGCTCCGCGCGTGCCGGCCGCGCAAGAACGACGCCGAGGTTCTTTGGCTACGGCCGACGTCCTAATCCGTCAAAATACGGTTCGGCTCCGCTCGCGCCACCTTGCCAGAAACTGGCGGCCCCGTTTGAGTCGGGGAAATCTGTTCGTGCTTCAAGCGACGATTCGGAAAACCCGCGCGGAGTTTTCGGCTATCGCCGCGGCCAACCCATGAAAATCGGCGCCGCGCACCTCCGCGAGGACTTCCAGGGTGCGGCGGACCAGCGCGGGCTCGTTGCGCCGGCCGCGGTGCGGTTCGGGTGCGAGGTAGGGTGCGTCGGTCTCGACCAGCACTCGATCGTCGGGGACGATGCGTGCCGCTTCTCTCACTACGCCGGCATTCTTGAAGGTCAGGATTCCCGAGAAGGAGATGAGAAATCCGAGTTCCAGAAATGCCGCGGCGGCTTTGGCATCTCCGGTGAAGCAGTGGATTACACCTCCCGCTGCGGGCAGTCCTTCTTCGCGCACTATCGCCGCCAGGCGCGCTTCGGCATCGCGGCAGTGGATGACGATTGGCTTGTCCAACTCGGCTGCCAGCATCAGATGCTTACGCAGTGACTGCTCCTGCTCTTCGACTGGCGAGTGCAGGTAGTGGAAATCCAGTCCGCTCTCGCCGATGGCCACCACCTTCTGCGATCGGGCAAGAGCGCGCAATTGGGCGATTCGCTCGGTGGTGCAGTTTCTGGCGTCGTGCGGGTGAACGCCGATGGCCGCGAAAATGTGCGGGTAGTGCTCGGCGATTTCCAGGGTTCGCCGATCAGTAGCGATGCTTCCGATCGCACCGACCGCGATGATTTTTTCTATCCCGGCTTCCGCCGCCCGGGCCAGAACCTCGTCGAGTTCGGCGTCGAGCCGCGAGTCGGCCAGGTGGCAGTGCGTATCGACCAGCGGCGTCATCACGCGCGCGGCTTTTCGATTCTCGGAAAGAGCTGCACTGGGGCGTTTACCCGGTGGCCGGGCTTGAAGCCCCGTCCGTAGGGTGCGCGTGCGGTGCTTTCGTCGGCGGCCAGCAGCTCGAGGAGCCGGCCGGAAGTGATCGGCATGAACGGCTCCAGGACATCGGCGACGACCCGCAGGCCCTCGACCAGGTTAGCGATGATCTCTGCGACCCGCGGCAGCCGGGAGGGGTCCTTGGCGAGCGTGAACGGCGAGGTCGCAACGATGTACTTGTTGGCAGCATCGAGCGCCTGCCATACGACCTCGAGCGCGCGATTGAACCCGAGCTCGTCGGTAAGGGCGCCGACTTTTTCCGGGAGCGATGCGAACACGTCGCCGAGCGCGCGATCCTCGGCGCTTGCGCCGACCGGGGCCTTGATCTCGCCAGCGAAATAACGCTGCGCCATCGAGAGCACCCGGCTGGTCAGGTTGCCGAGGTCATTCGCCAGCTCCGAGTTGTAGCGCTCGATCAACCGCTCGTCGGAAAAATCCACGTCCAGACCATACGCGGTTTCGCGCAAGACAAAATAACGCAGTACGTCAGGGCCAAAGCTCTTTTCATATTCCAGGGGGTCAACCACGTTTCCGGAGCTCTTGGAGAAGCGTTCGCCTCCATAGTTCATCCATCCGTGCACGTTGAGACGCTGATAAAGCGGCAGCCCCAGCGCCCACAGCATCGCCGGCCAGTAGATCGCGTGAGTCTTCAAGATGTCCTTGCCGATGAAGTGCTCGGTGACCGGGAGAATCGCCTGCAAGGCTGCGTCACTGGTGTCCGGCAGTTCGCTCAAGTACGCCCAGAACGCGTCGTACCAGACATAGGTGACATACTTGCTATCGAAGGGCAGTTCGATTCCCCAGTCGAGCCTGGTCTTTGGCCGCGAGATGCACAGATCGTCGAGCGGCTCGTCGATCATCCGCAATGCCTCGTTGCGGTAGCGATCGGGCCGGAT
>JAFAHS010000163.1 GCA_019237115.1 Deltaproteobacteria bacterium | reverse complement strand
TCTCGGGAAATCGATCCATACGTTTCGCAATCGCGATGTGGATCGATTACTCGAGGCCGTGTTCGCCGATCGCGGAGTGGATTCGATCAAGCTCACGCCATCGCACATCTCGATTCTCGAAAACTGCGAGATTGAACCGCGCGCGATGGAGGTCGGAATTGTGGGTGGCGAAGATCTCACTCCGGCGCAGGTGAACACGCTGCGCAAATACGCGCCGGGCGTCCGCATCTACAACGAATACGGACCGACCGAAGCCACCATCGGGTGCACGGTGTGTCTGGTGGAAGAGCCGCGAGGCGATCAAGGAATCACTCCGCCGATTCATATCGGGAAGCCCGTCGACAACACCGAAATCTGGATCCTCGGCAACGGCGGCGAGTTGAAGCCGGTTGGCGCGCCGGGCGAGTTGTGCGTTGCGGGCGATTGTCTCGCCAACGGCTACTGGGGCGATCCCGAGCTCACGGGGCGCAAGTTTGTGGCGCATCCGGTGAAGTCGGGCGGGCGCATTTATCGGACGGGCGATCTGGCACGCTGGATGCCGGACGGCAATCTGATGCTGATGGGCCGCGCCGATTATCAGGTGAAGATTCGCGGAAACCGAATCGAGCTGGGCGAAATTGAGTCCCGGCTGCGGGAGCTTCCCGCAGTGCGCGACGCGGTGGTGATCGCGCGCGAGGATTCGCGTGGCGACAAGGCTCTGTGCGCGTACCTGATACCCGCGGACGGCAGGCTGGACGTTCCGGCGCTGCGCGCGGGCCTCGCGCGAACGTTGCCGGAGTTCCTGATTCCTTCGTATTTCGCGGAATTGGCGGAATTTCCGCTGAGCCTGAACGGAAAGCTCGATCGCAAGCGGCTGCCGGAACCGGATGAAATTGCGGCCGCGCGCAACGCCGAATATGAACCGCCGTCGACGGCGACCGAGCAGGCGCTGGCGGATATCTGGCGCGACTTGCTCGGCGTGTCGCGCATCGGGGCTCGGGACAATTTCTTCGAGCTCGGCGGCCACAGCCTGAAAGCCACGCAGGTGGTCTCGCGCGTGCACCGCGCGCTCGATGCGCAACTCGAACTGCGCCAGGTGTTCCGCAATCCGACCCTGAAGGCGATGGCGGCGGCCATCGACAGCTCGCGGCGGTTCCGGTTTTCGAAGATCGAACCCGTGCCGCCCGCCGAGGATTACGAGCTTTCGCACGCGCAGCGGAGGCTTTGGATCCTGCAGCAGATCAAAAAGGATTCGATCGCGTACAACGTTCACGATGCGATTGAGATCGAGGGGCCGCTCAATCCAGATGTATTGAGAGCCGCGTTCGACACGCTGGTGCGCCGGCATGAATCGTTGCGGACGATCATCGTCTCCACGGCCGGCGGACCGCGCCAGAAGGTACTTGACGACATCGGGTTCAGCGTTGCGTTCTCGGATCTCACAGGGCATCTCGACCGTGTCGCAGAAGCGGAGCGGCTTTCACAGCGACACGCGAGCGAGCCGTTCGATCTAAGCCGAGGCCCTCTGCTGCGCGTTCGGCTTCTAAAGTTGGGCGCCGACCTTTACCGCGTGCTGCTCACCATGCATCACGTGGTAAGCGATGGTTGGTCATCAGGCGTGATGGTGCGGGAACTGCTTCAGTTCTACAACGCTCTGAGCGGCGGCGCGGCGCCCGATCTGCCGCGGCTACGCGTGCAGTACAAGGACTACGCGGCGTGGCAGAATCGATTGCTCGAAAACGCGGACGAACACGCGAGCTTTTGGCGCGCACGGCTGGGCGGCGAAGTTCCCAGGCTAAACCTCCCGACTGATTTCGCGCGCCCTTCGGTGCAGGCGTTCGACGGAGCTTCGGCCGCATTCACCTTGCCCGCTGCTGTTGCAGCGCGATTGCGGGCGCTCGCGCGGAGCGAACGGGTTTCGCTCTTCATACTGCTCAACGCGGCGCTGAAGGCGTTGTTCTACCGATTGACCGGGGCGCAGGACATCATTCTCGGCGCGCCGGTCGCGGGGCGCACGCATATCGACCTCGAAGGCCAGATCGGGTTTTTCGTCAACACGCTCGCGCTGCGGGATGAGGTCCGAGCGCACGACGGTTTCCGCGATTTGCTTTCGCGGGTGCGCCGCACGACTACCGACGCATTCGAACATCAGGTCTATCCCTTCGATCGTCTTGTCAACGAACTGCATCTCGATCGCGATCCCAGCCGTTCGCCGCTGTTCGATGTAATGCTCGTGTTGCATAACAATGAGTCGCCGGAGATGGTGGTGGAGGGTCTGCGTGTGAGGCCGGTTCCTGGGCGGCAGCAGGTGAGCCGGTTCGACCTGACGTTTCATTTCTTCGAAATCGGGGACGAACTGATGGGGACGGTTGAGTACGCAACGAGTCTCTTTAGCGAAGAACGGATCCACGGCTTTTGGGCTTGTTTCGAGCGGCTTCTCGAAAGCGCCACGATGAATCCGTCACGGCCGCTGGCTGAGCTCGACATTCTGCCGGAGCGCGATCGCATGCGCGTAATCGACGAATTCAACCGGACCGAAGGTGCCTGGGAGGCTCCGCTCGCAATGTTTCGGGCACAAGTTGCGGCTCGAGCAGAACAGATCGCGGTAGTTTGTGATGCGCGGTCGTTGACCTACCGCGAACTGGACCGGAGAGCTCAAGAACTTGCGGCCGCGATCCGGCGGAATACGTCGCGCCGCGAACCGGTAGCCGTTCTGCTCGATCGCTCCGAACGCAACGTAACCGCGCTCCTCGCCTGCCTCAAAGCAGGGTGCGCGTATATGCCGGTCGATCCTTCTTATCCGGAAGAACGCGTCGCCGCAATTCTCGCGAACAGTGGAACGCGGTTGGCCCTGGTTGAGGGGGGCGCGGCCCGCAAGCTGGGGAGCTTTTCGGGGGCGATATGCAATGTCGACGATGTTCAGGGGGGCGCGACGCTCGACGAGTCCGAAGACCGGATCGCATACGTGATTTACACGTCCGGCTCGACCGGTGTACCGAAAGGCGTTTCCGGAACGACTCAATGTCTGGGCAACCTGATTTCGTGGCAGCGTTGCGTTATTGGTGACGGGCTGCGATCGGCGCAATACGCGGCGCTCGGATTCGACGTGAGCGTGCAGGAGATGTTGTATTCGGTGTGTTGCGGCGGCACGCTGTTCGTGACCGGCAGCGAGGAGCGCTTCGATCCCGCGCGGCTGCGCGCGTTCCTCGACAAACATGCGATCGAGCTGGTCACGATGCCGTTCTCGGGTCTGAACCTGTTGTTCTCGACACAGCAAGGACTGGAGCGGCTTTCGAATCTGAAGCACCTGATCACTTCCGGTGAACAACTCAGGCTGACGCCGGAACTGTGCCTGTTTCTGGAACGTAGACCCGACGTCCGGCTTCACAATCAGTACGGGCCGTCGGAGACACACGTGGTGACGAGTCACAAGCTCTCGGCGCGGTCTCGGAATCTTATCGATCTGCCTCCCATCGGGCGTCCAATCGCGAATACTCGCTGCTACATTCTGGACGAACGCAGGCAGCCTGTGCCCGTCGGCGTCAATGGTGAACTCTACCTGGCAGGGGCGAACGTCGCGGAAGGGTATCTGAACGATCCCGAACTCACCACGCGACGCTTCGTCCCGGATCCGTTCCATGCGGGCGAGCGCATGTATCAGACCGGCGATCTGTGCCGCTGGCGGGACGATGGCGAGATCGAATTTCTGGGACGCAAAGACGATCAGGTCAAGATTCGCGGATACCGCGTGGAGCCGGGCGAGATTGAAGCCGCGCTGTTGGCAACGCCTGGTGTGCGAGTCGCGTGTGTCGCGCCGTGGAAGAAGCCTGGCGGACAAACAGAGCTCGCGGCGTACTTCGAATCCGACGCAGTGATCGATGAGCCTGCGCTTCGCGCGCAACTGGGACGCATGCTCCCTGCATACATGGTTCCCGCGCGATTCATTTTCATTGAGCGAATGCCGCTCACGCCGACCGGCAAAGTGAATCGGCGCGCGCTGCCGCCGCCTGACGCCATCGCAAAGCCGACCGAGCCCGTGCGAATCGATGATCTCTCGCCCACCGAGCAGCGCGTGACGATGGCTTTCACCGCCGTTCTGGGACGAATACATGTGGGGGCGGACGATGACTTCTTCCTGCTTGGCGGCCACAGCCTTCTGGCGATCCATCTGGCGGCGCGACTCGGCGAAGAATTCTCGACGGACATTCCGCTGCTCTCCGTATTCCAGCACCCGACGGCGCGCCGTATGGCGGAATGGCTGGACGAGGTGCGCGATTATCGCGCCGATCACGAAAAGCGATTCTTCGCATTGCTGAATGGGAATGACGGCGTCCCGTTGTTCGCGCTGCCGCCGCTGCTCGGTTACGCGGCAGCCTTCCGCAGGCTGGCGGAATTGCTTACCGGGACGCGGGTCTACGGCTTCGATTTCGTCGAGAGCGCCGAGATCCTTGAGCGCTACGAATCCGCGATCGCATCACTGCAGCCGGAAGGCGCGGTGACCTTGTTTGGATATTCGGGCGGAGGCAACGTCGCGTTCGAACTGGCGAAGCGGATGGAGTCGAATGGACGCAGCGTGCGGCTGATTCTGCTCGACAGTTTCCGGATTGAGCCCACGCCCTCTCAAGACGAGGACCAGATACGGCGCTCTATCAGGCTAAATCTCGAATACTTTGACCGCCATCTGGAACGGGATCCGAAGCTGCGGGTGTTCGTTTCGAACGAGACGGTGCGCGCGATGCTCGTGCGTAAGATGGGAAATTATCTGCGTTACCTTGACGCGATTCAAAACGAGGGAACGATCGAAGGCGATATCCACATCATCGAGTCGACGGAGTTCGAGGGCGACTCGCGCCGTGACGCATGGGCGCAGGCGACGCGCGGTAGTTTCCACAAGCACCGGGGGCACGGATCGCACGTCGACATGATTCTCGAAACGCACGTGGCGGCGAACGCCGAAATACTCAAGGGGGTACTCGAGTGCCGCCGGAACTGATTTCGGCGAGCGCCCGGAGCGCCTTGGTGTAGGGGCGGAGCACTTTGGGATTGCGGGGTTATTGCGCCCATTCGCCCGCGCGACGGCGCGGGTTCCAAAAACACGGGGTGCAGTGGACGCGGAGCCAACCGCCGAAAATGGGCCGCTCGCGGAGCTCGTCGGAGGCGATTGTCAATAACCCCCTTCTCGGACACATCAATCCGTATGGCTGGTTCGCCATCAACCCGGACCGCCCGTCGTTCCTCGAGGCTGCCTGAAGTCTGGCGAGCCTGCCGCCGAGCAAACGGCCCCGGGGCTCGCCCCGGTTCGGCGACAGGGGATACTATTGGTCTTATCGCAGCGTCCCGTTTACCCCGAGTAAGCGCTGTGCTGGGCGCGTAAGTGCCCGAGGCATATGACGCGCATTGCGCGGCGGATAAGCGGCTATGGCTATGGCTACGGCTACGGCTCCGGCCTAAAGACACCCAAAAAAGAAATCACAAACTCCAGGCCGGGCGGCTGAAGAACCAAAACCCAATCACCTGGCAAGATTTCAGCTAATAGCCGGACTGCCGTTGCACGCGCCCGAAGGTCCGATTCCGTATAGGTAAGAGTTCCCTCTATCTTCTCTCCATTTCGGAGGAAGGCAACGGCAGGTTTGTCAAAGACCTTGCAGGCTCGACTGCGAAGCAGTTCGACGTAGTTATTGCCGTCGTCCGTGCCCATGACAGATAGCGTCTGCCCGCCGGTACTGCGATAACATCGAATTGACCGACGAAGACAACTGGGGCTGTCACTTAACGGGCGATTTTTTGAATGGCCTCTCCTTAACTCGCCTCCATGCGACCATCGAGCCTGTTCACCGGTAAAGGCCACGGCATAAATGCCCACCCTATCACCCGGCTGAACATTCGCGTTTTATTTACAAAATGCCGGTCGTTGAGATACGATCTCCGATTCAATGTGCCGACTCAGCAGCAGACGATTGACCCACTGCTGCTGTGCCTTTCGCAGCTTCGACCGCAGGAAGTTGTTCGTCCCTCTCAAAATGCTCGACGGCCAGACGTCCGATGAGGCGAGTCGCAGCGGCTGCAGTAACCGGCGAAGCTGCGAGGCCAAAAAGCGGCCCCACCCCCGGGATAAGCACGACCGCACTTGCAATCGATGGTGCTGCTATTGCAGGCGTAATCAAACCCGCCGTCAGCGCGGCCAGCGTATGTCGTCCTTCTGCCTCCGTGTAGTTCCTGCCGAACTGCTCCGCCAAATCGTCAATCATTTTGATTTGCAGACCTGTTAAGGCGGCTGCATCCATGGCAATCGGAAGCAATCCAGCGAATGCAGATAAAAGAGAGTATCGGTTTATGATGTTCTCGCAATTGGGATTGCGAGTCGATTCTTTCCGTTGTTTCAACTCGGCCTCGCGTGAGCGCTTGAGCTCTTGTTCAACTTTGGCGCATTCCTGCCTTAAGGCATTCAATTGCTCCAATCTCTCCTGGTATGTTTTCGTTTCCTCGGCCATAAGATTGAGTTTATTTGATAGCTGATGGCTACAACCTGCTGCAAGCTTATAGTTTTTTATTAGAAGCTGCTACAACTGTAGCTCTATCAGGAAGCAGAATCCGTCAATCACAATCTCTTGAATCGGTTGCTCATTATCTGCTTACCACCAAGTTACGATTCTGCCACATTTTTGGCCCGGCCCGGCACTAAGTGAGCAGGTGCGCAATTGCCGAGAGCAGCTCTTGCTGCTGCTGGTGGAGGAAGAAATGATTGCCATCAAAGAGCATGACCTCGAAGCGCTTCGGTTGCGCGGTGAGATCGCGCCAATATCGTAATTCAGCCGGTTCCACTGACCGGTCATGCCGACCGCCAAATGCTGCGATCTTAATCGCCAATGGTCCTTCTGATTCATGCCGATAGCGCTCTATCAATGCGAAATCAGTCTGGAGAATTGGAGCCACGACGTCGACCAGCTCTTGATTAGCCAGGACCTCGCGAGGCAAGCCGCCGTAACGTCGCGCCACGGCATCAAGGAACTCACCGATTGGAAGCGCATGCAGCGACTCTACTTGCCTTCGGTGTGGTGCCACGGCTCCCGACATCAACAGCCATTGGGGCAAAGTGCGCTTGCGCCGCGACAGTTCGCGGGCAACTTCATAGGCGATGACCGCCCCCATGCTGTGCCCAAAAAAAGAGAACGGCAAATCCAAATACGGTTCAATGGCGTCGCAAATCTGAGCCGCTAAGTCATTCATGACCGTGATGGGCGTTTCGTTAAAGCGTGTTCACGACCAGGAAGTTGGATGCGACAGGCGTCTACCCCGTTTGGACGGAAGAACGAAGGCCAGGAAAGATACGCGCTCGCCCCGGCCCCAGCATATGGAAAGCAAAATAACCGCAGATGCGACTCCGAGTTGCCCAAGGAGCCGCGAATCCACTTATTTCGAGGGGCCATCACTACCGGTTCATTCGCCCTGTGCGGCACCCCATCTGCCTCCGCAAGCTCAGCGGTCGCATGTCTGTCCAGACTTCCTTGATGTATGCTAAACACTCGGGTTTTAGCCCTTCTCTCCCCGCATCTCGCCAGCCCGGTGGGTTCGGCCGGTCTGCGGGCCAAATTGAATATTGTTCTTTGTGGTTGATCACGACCTTCTATGTCATCTGGTCTTGCTCGGCGTCGTTCACGGAGGTCAAAGTTGCAAGAAAGTGGCCCGAGGCAAAATCTATTCTACTGAGTATCGATTAAGCTCTGATAAAGACCGGTTACAGGATCGCATAGCGGCCTCGCAGCGCTTGCCGCAGTGGTCAATAACGCCAGTGCCTGCTTGCGCTGGCTGACGGCTCAGAACCTGGAAGAAGCCCGGCATTCTGCCTCGCTGGTTATCGCAGACGGTCATCGAGCCGCTGAAATCATCGGCCGGATTCGCGCTCTGGCTAAGAAAGCGCCACCACAGAAGGAGCGGCTGGACCTCAACGAAACGATCGGTGAAGTCATCGTTATGGTGCGCGGCGA
>JAFAHS010000070.1 GCA_019237115.1 Deltaproteobacteria bacterium | reverse complement strand
CATCGGGAGTCCACTGATCCCAAGGCCGTAGATCCATCATTGCTTCGGCAAAAAGCGCGCCGACATCGGGATCATCGGCGTGCGCTTTCCAGACCGCGCGCATCGCCTCAGCGTAGGCGCTATCGAGCGGGCTGCGATCCTCCGGCTGTGGATTTGCATAGCGATTGCCGAGCGCCTCGATGAGTGCGCTCTCTACCGCCGACGCGTGTGCCATGTTTTCTTGGGCGAGCAGGAGTTCCTTCCACGCGAGTTCCGCCGCTGGTGGCGGCACCTTCGGAAAATTGATGTGCGGTCCGCATGCAAGCGCGACGCCCCAATGCGCCATCGCGCAGGTGGCATCAGCACTTTCCGCTGCTTGGAACGCGCGAATCGCTGCGCCGTGGTTGAAGCCGAACAGGAAGTTGAGGCCTTGGTTGAAGTATTTCTGCGCTTCGAGAGAGTCCGTCGAAACCTTTCGCGTGTAAGATCCGAGGCCCTCGAAGAAGGGTTCTTTAGCGCCCTCAGCGCCGGCGCTGGTCATCGCTAGCCCAAAAACGAAAAAGCTGATAAAGCCGGTTGTTTTCATGAGTTACTGAGTACTACTGCATTTTGGTTACCGAGTTTCGGCCGTCTGTTGAAATTTGTTCCGCAACGTGGACCTTACGGGCTATCCTTAACGGGAAAAACCCGCCAGTGAAGCGCGACCATGGTCCGCCCGCGAAGGGCTCGGCAAGTCTTAACACGACCCACTGGACGGTTGTCTTAAAGGCTGCCCAAAGCCAGGAGTTCGGTGCCTCGGCCGCTTTGGCCGAGCTGTTTCGGCTTTATTGGTACCCGCTTTATACCTTTGCACGGCGCAGCGGGCATTCGCCCGAGGACGCCCAGGATTTCACGCAAGGCTTTTTCCTGCGACTAATCGAGCACAAGGCACTGGCCCGGGCAGATCCGCTCAAGGGTAAATTCCGTTCATTTCTGCTTACCTCTTTCAAAAATTACCTTTGCACCGAGGCTGAACGCAGCCATCGCTATAAGAGGGGCGGTCACTATGAGTTTGTCTCTCTCGGTCTGGAAGACGCCGAGAACCGCTATCAGCTTGAGGCGACGGACACTTTGAGCGCGGAGAAAATCTTCGACGCTCGCTGGGCGTTGACCTTGCTCGGGCGGACAATGACGCGACTCGCCGAGGAGTATGCGACCCAAGGCCGGGCGTCGCACTTCGAAACACTCAAGGTTTTTCTTAAAGCCGGCGGCGACTGCTCGCCATCGTACGAAGAGGCCGCGAAGGCGCTCGGCGTCAGTCTGAGCGCCGCCAAGAGTCTGATCCACCGCCTGCGCAAGCGCTGTGCGTCGATTTTGCGCGAAGAAGTCGCTAGGACCGTGTCAGATCCGGACGAGATCGACGCAGAAATCCATGCCCTTTGCACCGCCTTAATCGCCTCCGGAGGTTCGTTGGAACCATGAAGAGAAAGCCTCGACTCACCTGTCCGGCTTGTGGAACTGAGTATTCCGGAGCGATGGAATTCTGTCCGGTATGCATACTTCGCTCGGGACTCGCCAGCGAGATCAAGGGGGACCGGCCAGCTTCTAAAGATACGGTTAAGCCGACAACAGCGGAACAAGCGGTGCAACGACTTGAGCACTACGAGCTGGTGACGGGTGAAGATGGGAAACCGGTCGAGTTGGGTCGCGGAGCGATGGGGGTCACCTACAAAGCGATCCACGTCGACCTGCACTGCCCAGTGACACTGAAAGTCATCAGCGAGCGATATCTCGGTGATGAATCGGCGCGGCTCCGTTTTTTACGCGAAGCCCGCGCGGCGGCGAGCGTTCGTCATCCGAATGTTGCCTCGGTATTACACTTGGGCAGAGCTGGGAGCAGTTATTTCTACGCGATGGAATTTGTGGAGGGGGAAACGCTCGAGAATCTGGTCAAACGCTCAGGCCAGCTGGAGGTAAAGCTGGCGCTGGAAATCGCGACGCAGGCGGCTTCCGGTTTGGCTGCGGTACACAAGCAGAAGCTGGTGCACCGGGACATCAAACCGAGCAACATCATGGTGAGTGTCGAGGAGGGAAGCACTGTAACAGCCAAAATCATCGACCTTGGCCTGGTGAAGCCTGCTCCCGATGCTCCAGCTGAAGTTGCGATTTCAACGCCCGGAGCCTTTGCCGGGACACCAGAGTTTGCCAGTCCCGAGCAGTTCGTCGGAATTAGTGTCGATATCCGATCGGACCTCTACTCGCTAGGGGTGACACTCTGGGAGATGTTGACCGGCAAGACGCCATTCCGAGGCACTCCTGGTGAGGTGATGTATCAGCATCAGCACGCACCGTTACCACTCGCCCTGCTTGAAGCTCTTCCACAGCCGGTCGTCGTTCTACTTGAGGTGCTCCTCGAGAAAGACCCGGCACAGCGCTTTCAGACCCCGGCCGAACTCCTGAAGGTCATACCGACGATAGCAGGCGCCATCGACGCGGGACGCACAGTCACTCATCAGAGCTTGCTTCAGATGCCCCCAGGCAGTCCTTCCAGTATAACTCGCAAGCCACCCACCGGGG